>JBHENV010000014.1:0-19177 GCA_046261895.1 Candidatus Limnocylindria bacterium | reverse complement strand
CTGCCCGGCACGAGCAACGCGCCGAACGCAGCCTGCGCGATCCGCGACGCGATGAGGAACTCCATGGTCGGCGCCAGCCCGCAGGCGACCGACGCGACGCCGAACCCGATCAGCCCGATCCGGAACATCCGCCGCCGGCCGAAGAAGTCGTTCAGTGCGCCGGCAAGGATCAGGAGGGCCGACAGCACGACGAAGTAGGCGCTGTTGACATAGGTCAGCCCCTCGAGGCGGGCGACGAAGGTCGTCGGCAGCTCGCGGCCGATCGTGTCGAGCGCGACGTTCACGATCGTTCCGTCCAGGAAGACGATCGCCGAACCGAGGATCGCGGCGACGAGGACGGCGGTGCGCTGGCTCACGCGGGCATCGTACGTCAGGCCGAGACATCCGCCGTGAGCCGAGACATCCGCCGTGAGCAGTGGCCAGCGAGCGTCGCGAGGCTTGCCATGAGCGAGGGAGAGGACGGCGCGGCACGCAACATGCAGGCCAGCAACCTCAGTGAAAGCGCTTACAACACGCTCGGCGCGGGGCCGCGAGGCGACGATCTACGAGGTGGCGCGCCATGCCGGCGTTTCCATCGCCACCGTTTCTCGCGCGCACCGCCATGCCGCGCTCGTCGCACCGGCGACCCGGGCGCGCGTTGACCGGGCGATCGCCCAGCTCGGTTATCGGCCGAATCGCCTCGGACGCTCGCTCGCCCGTGGGTACCACGACGCCACCGGCATCGTCTTTCCCGACCTCTCCGGCCCCTACTACTCGTCGGTGATCCTCGGCTTCGAGGAGGCATCGGCGGCGGCGGGCCAGAGCGTGCTCATCCTGGCGACGCACGGCCGGCCGGCATCGGACGCGCTGGTGCTCGACCTCGCCGATCGGACGGACGGCCTGGTGCTCTTCGGGCAGACCGTGGGCGACGAGACCGTCGAGGAGCTGGGCCGGCGAGGGGTGGCGGTCGTGCTGCTCGCCCGGCGCGCGCTGGGCAGCGCGGACAGCGTGTGCGCCGAGAACCGGTCGGCGGCAGTCGAGCTCACGGCCCACCTGATCGACCATGGCTACCGGCGCATCGCCTTCATCGGCGATCCGGAGGCCTCGTCCGATGTCGGCGAGCGCTGGCTCGGTTTCGTTGACGTGCACCAGGCGGCCGGTCGTGATGTGCGGGATCCGGTCCTGTCCGGCTTCCGCACGGCTGACGGCGCCGCTGTCGCGGCCGCCCTGCTGTCCGGGCCCGACCGCCCCGATGCCGTGGTGTGCGCGAACGACGAGATCGCCATGGGCGTCCTCGAGGTAGCCCGCCTGGCACGAATCTCCATCCCCGACGACCTGGCCGTGACCGGCTGGGATGACATCGCGGCGGCACGCCACCTGGCACCGCCGCTCACCACCGTACGCCAGCCGATGCGCGAGCTCGGCAGGCGCGCGGCTGAACTGCTCCGCGACCGGATCTCGACGCACCGGAGCGAGCCGCGGCACGAGCTTCTCCCGACCGATCTGGTCATCCGCTCGAGCTGCGGCTGCACGCCATCGACATGAAGGAGGAAGACCAATGAGGACCGGACGAAGGGCAGGCGCGGTCATGCTCGCGCTAACCATGATTGCGGCCCTGGCCGCCTGCGGCCGCGGCGAGGAGGACGCCGGCGGGGACTCCGGCGGGGACGCTTCAGCGCCTGCGTCGCAGGCGCCGGAGGTCGACACGGGGGCGGCGAGCGGTGAGGTGACCGTCTGGGCGATGGGCGCCGAAGGCGAGAACCTTGGCGTCCTGGCCGATGCGTTCATGGAGGAGAACCCGGACATCACAATCGAGGTGACGCCGGTGCCGTTCGACGCGGCCCATGACCGGATCGTCTCGGCCATCGCCGGTGGCGAGGGCCCCGACGTGACGCAGATCGGTACCACCTGGATGGGCGAGTTCGCCGCGCTCGGCGGCCTGGACCCGACCCCGTCGAACATCGACCCCTCAGGGTTCTTCGAAGGCGCATGGGACACCACCGTCGTGAACGGGACGTCGTACGGCGTGCCGTGGTACGTCGAGACGCGCCTGCTCTACTACCGGACGGACCTGGCGGAAGCCGGCGGTGTCACCGAGCCACCTGCCACCTGGGATGACCTGACGGCGCTCGCCCAGGGAATGCAGGAGGCCGGCGCCGAGTACGGCATCAACCTCCAGCCCGGTGGCACCGGCGCGTGGCAGACGTACATGCCGTTCTTCTGGCAGGCGGGCGGCGAGATCATGGATGACTCGGGCGCCTTCACCCTGGACGGCGAGGCATGCGTCGCAGCCCTCACCTATTACGACTCCTTCTTCGAGGAGGAGCTGACCGCGACGGCCGGGGGCGACGTCCCGCTCGAGGGACAGTTCGCGAATGGAGATGTCGGGTCCTTCATCAGCGGTCCGTGGATGATCGGGATCGTCACCGATGCGGGTGCGGAACCTGATACCTGGACCGTTGCCCATCAGCCGACCGAGGAGGCCGGCACCTCGTTCGTGGGAGGCAGCAACCTCGGCGTAATGTCCGACTCGGACAACAAGGAAGCGGCCTGGGCGTTCATCGAGTATCTCTCGCAGCCCGAGGTGCAGGTCACCTGGTACGAGACGGTCAGCGACCTGCCGGCGATCCAGTCGGCATGGGAGGAGGAGGCCCTGGCTGGTGACGAGCTCCTGGCCGCGTTCGGCGACCAGCTCTCCGATGCCAAGGCACCACCCGCGATCGCCACCTGGGAGGAAGTGGCGGCTGAGATCGACGCCGTCATCGAGCAGGTGACGGTGGGCGACGTCACGCCGGAGGACGGGTGCACCACGATGCAGGAAGCCGCCGACGCCATCGGCACCGGCAGCTAGGACGTGAGCAGATCCCCAGGGGCCATGGATGCGGATCGCCCCGCATCCATGGCCGGCCGGTCACAGCTGCGGGAGACCCTGGTGGCGTGGAGCTTCGCGCTCCCGTTCCTGCTGCTGTTCGTCGTCTTCATGGCCGGACCGATCGCCGCGGCCCTCGTGACCAGCTTCACCGACCTGCGGGTCACCGACATCCGGAACCCGCTGTCCGTGAACTTTACCGGTCTCGAGAACTACCTCGACGTCCTTGGAGATGAGCGCTTCCAGAAGGCGGCGGCGAACACCACCGTCTTCGTCCTGATGGGCGTGCCCCTCACCATGGCGCTCGGCCTGGCGGCGGCGGTCGGCCTGAACCAGGGAGTGGTGCGGTTCCGCACCATCTTCCGGGTCGGCTTCTACCTGCCGGTCGTCACCAGCATCGTTGCCATCGCGGTCGTCTGGCGCCTCCTCCTGGGCGCGGAGGTCGGGCTGGTGAACGGGATCCTCGCCGGGTTCGGCGTCGACGGGCCGGGCTGGCTGTCGGACGAGCGCTACGCCCTCTGGTCGATCATCGCCATGGCGGCGTGGCGCAATCTCGGCTTCCTGATGGTCATCTTCCTCGCGGGCCTGCAGACGATCCCCGGGGACCTGTACGAGGCGGCCGAGGTGGATGGCGCCAACCGATGGCAGCGCTTCAGGGGCATCACGCTGCCGCTCATGCGCCCCACCCTCCTCTTCGGCGCGGTCATCACCGGCATCGGCTATGTCCAGTTCCTCGAGGAGGTCTACGTCATGACGGAGGGCGGCCCCCTGAACTCGACGCTCTCCCTGGCCCTCTACGCGTATGACCAGTTCAGCTTCGGAAACTACGGCTACACCGCGGCCATCGCGTTCATCCTGTTCGTCGCGATCGCGCTGCTGACGATCGTCCAGTTCAGGCTCTTCCGGACCGAGACGTGACGAGGAGGTACCGATGAGCTCCGTTGCCGCGACGCGCGAGAAATCGTCCGCGCTGCCCGCGGGCACCAGCGCTCGGGGTGGCGGCGGCTGGTGGATCTACGTGCTGCTGGTCATCGGCCTGATCCTGCTGGTGGGACCGTTCATCTGGATGGTGCTCGGCTCCATCAAGACCACCGGCGAGCTGCGGCAGGTGCCGCCGACCTGGCTGCCGGAGAACCCGACACTGGCGAACTACGGCGAGCTGTTCGATCGGCTCAGCTTCGCGCGGTTCTTCTTCAACTCGGCGGTCGTGGCCGCCCTCGTGACCGCTGGCAACGTGGTCTTCTGCTCGATGCTCGGCTACGCCCTGGCGAAGCTGAGCTTCCCCGGTAAGCGCGTCCTGTTCGCCGTCGTCCTCGGGACGCTGATGGTTCCCTCCATCGTCACCTTCATGCCGCTCTTCGTGCTGGTGGCGAACCTCGGCCTGGTGAACACCCACGCCGGGCTGGTCCTGCCGTTCCTGGTGGGCGCGTTCGGGGTCTTCCTGATGCGCCAGTTCATCGGCGGCATTCCCGACGAGCTGCTCGACGCCGCCCGCGTCGACGGGGCGGGCGAGCACTATATCTTCTGGCGGATCGTGATGCCGCTCTGCGGTCCAGCCATCGCGACACTGACCATCCTCACCTTCCTCGGCAGCTGGAACAGCTTCCTGTGGCCGCTGGTGGTCGCCACCTCGGAACAGATGTACACCCTGCCGGTCGCGATCGCTCTGTTCGCCACCGGCCAGCAGGAGACGAACATCGCGCTGCTGATGGCCGGCTCGGTCGTCGTCATCGTGCCCGTGCTCATCGTCTTCATCCTGCTCCAGCGCTTCTTCACCCAGGGCATTGCCATGACCGGCATCAAGTAACTGCACGAGGGGAATCTCATGAGACCGATCTTTCGACGCCTCGCACTGTTGACCCTGACCTCACTGTTGGCTGCGGCCCTCGTCCTGCCGTCAGCCACCTCTGCACGATCCAACAGGACCGCCACGCTCGAGCGCTGGGCGGCCGACACGTGGGAGAGCTTCGTCGCGATGACGAATCCTGCCACCGGGCTCCCGTCGGACAACATCGCGGGCAGTCTCGACTCGGCGACGAGGTCGCGCTACACCTCGCCGACCAACATCGCGATGTACATCTGGTCGACGCTCGCCGCGCGTGACCTCCAGATCATCAAGCCACGAGAAGCCCGCGACCGCATCGCCGCCACCCTCGACAGCCTCGAGGCCATGGAGCGGCACGAGCCGTCCGGTCAGTACTGGAACTGGTACGACCCCGATACGCTCCAGAAGCTGACGGTCTGGCCAGCCGACGGCAGCCGCGTCTACCCATTCGCGTCGAGCGTCGACAACGGCTGGCTCGCATCGGCGCTGCTCATGGTGGCCAACGAGGGCGTGCCCCAGCTTCGCGGCCAGGCATCGGAGCTCCTCGACAGCATGAACTTCGGCTGCTACTACGATGCCGGCGTGAACCAGATCCGCGGCGGCTTCTGGCTGCCGGGCGATGCGCCGGGCGGTGGCGCGATGGGCGACTACTGCGGCATGGGCGAGCAGGTCCTGTATACCGGCCACCACTACGGCTCGTTCAACACCGAGCCGCGCATCGCCAGCTACATCGGGATCGCCATGGGCGACATCCCGGCCCGCCATTACTTCGGCGGCTGGCGCACCTTCCCCGACACCTGCGACTGGAGCTGGCCGGAGACCAAGCCGATCGGTGAATGGGCAACCTATACGGTCGACGGAGAGGAGATCGACGTCTTCGAGGGGGCCTACCGGTACGACGACCAGCTCGTGGTCCCGACCTGGGGCGGCAGCTCGTTCGAGGCCTTCATGGTCCCGCTCGTCGTCCCCGAGGAGGAGTGGGGCCCGCGGAGCTGGGGTGTCACCCACCCGCTGTATGCCGAGACGATGATCGAATACGGGCTCGAGGAGGCTGAGTACGGGTACTGGGGCTTCAGCCCGTCGTCCGATCCGACGGTCGCCGGTGGCTACCGCGAGTATGGGATCGACTATGTCGGGATGGAGCCAAACGGCTACACCTCTGACGTGGAGAAGCTGACGCTGGCGAATGAGGGCTGGGACGACCCGGCCTGCCCGCGACCGGCAACCGAGATCACTGACTACGGGCAGGGCGTGGTGACCCCACATGCGGCCGCCATCGCGCTCGACTTCGCGCCTGAGGCCGCGTTCGCGAACCTCGTCGCGCTGGAGACCGATTTCCCGCAGCTCTACGGGGCGGGCGGATTCAAGGACGCCATCAACGTGGCCACCGGGCAGGTCGCTGACCGCTACCTGTCACTCGACCAGGGCATGTTCCTGGCGGCGGTGGCGAACGAGCTGCGCAACGACCGGCTGCAGCACTACTTCAGCCACGGAACGGTGGAGCGGGCGTTGCGACCGCTGATGGCCGTCGAGGAGTTCGGAGCCGGCCGCATCGCCGAGTGATCGACGTTTCGCCTGGGCGGGGCTCCGGCCCTGTCCAGGCGGTATCCGGGAGGGCTTCATCTTGACCGATACGGATCGGACGGCCCGCGCCGATTGGGAGGCCCGCATCGGATACCGCAGCGATGCGGGCCTCGAGCTTGAGCTTCCACGACTTGCGGCCCCGGCCGAGCTGGTTGCCAGCAGCGGCCGCGGGCAGGTCACGCTAGACTGGCAGCCGGTCGACGGCGCCGCCGGCTACATCATCGAGCGAGCCGCGTCGGCCGATGGACCGTGGGACCTGCTCGAGATCGGCGAGCCCGAGGTGCGGCCAGTCCCCCATCCGCCATTCACCGACACGTCCGGACCGCGCGGTCTCGAGGCGCACTATCGAATCGCAGCAGCTGCCTCGGTCAAGGACTTCGCCCAGCCGCGCTCGGACGTGGTGACGGCGACACCGCTCGAGCATGGCGATACCAACATTGAGATCACCGTCGAGGCGGCACGGCCGATCGGTACGCTGGACCGGCCCTGGCGCCCGATCATCGGCTCTGAGCACCTGAGCCAGCTCGAGGCGGGGACTGGGCCGGGCGGGCGGCCCATCGGTGCGGAATTCTCCGAGGCGCTGCGCCTGGCCCACGAGGAGCTGGGAGTTGGGGCCGTGCGCGCGCACGCCATCCTGAATGACGACCTCGGGACCTACCGCGAGGTCGACGGGCGCGCCGTCCACGATTTCAGCGGTATCGATCGCATCTACGACCACGTCCTCGGGCTCGGCCTGCGGCCCATCGTCGAGCTCGGGTTCATGCCACGCGACCTCGCCTCCGACCCGACCAGGACCGTGTTCGAGTACGGCGCCATCATTAGTCCGCCGAAGGACTGGGACCGATGGGAGTGCCTCGTCCACGAGCTGGCCGCACACCTGGTGGACCGATACGGGCTGAGCGAGGTGCGACGCTGGGCCTTCGAGGTCTGGAACGAGGCGAACCTCGAGGTCTTCTGGTCCGGCACGCGGGACGAGTACCTGCGCCTCTACGACGCCAGCGTCCGGGCGGTGAAGTCGGTCGACAATTCGTTGATCGTGGGTGGCCCGGCGTCGGCGGCCGGAAAATGGGTGGACGAGCTTCTCGCACATTGCGCGGCCACCGGGTCGCCGATCGACTTCTTGTCGACCCACACCTACGGCAATGCGCCGCTCGACCTTCGGCCGATTGCCGCACGACATGGGTTCCCCGACCTACCGCAGTGGTGGACCGAGTGGGGCGCCCATGCGACCCACTTCAACCCGGTTCACGATTCACCGTGGAGCGCCGCATACCTCGTGCGCGGCATGGCATCGGCCATGGGACGCACGGAGGCGCTCGCCTACTGGACCATCTCCGACCACTTCGAGGAGCTCGGGCGCCCGCCGAAGCTCCTGCACGGCGGCTTTGGGCTGCTGGCCGTCGGCAACCTCCGCAAGCCACGCTGGTGGGGCCTCTGGATGCTGGAACAGCTCCTGCCGCGGCGGCTGGCGACCACCGTCTCCGGCGACGGAGCCGGCGACATGGTGCAGGCGATCGGCTCGCGCGCCGATGACGGCCGCGTCACGATCCTTGCCTGGAACGGGACGGTCGACGTCACCAGGGCCGCAGGCGATCCGCTGCTCGACCGGTCGGTCGCCCTGCGGGTGACCGACCTCGGGGCCGGCCGGTATCGGCTCCGCCACCGTCGCCTGGATGAAGCGCACTCGAACCTGGTCGCTGCCTGGGCTAACCTCGGTGGCACCGCAAACTGGCCGGACGAGGGCCAGTGGTCCACGCTTGAGGCCGGCGACCGCCTCGAGGATTTCGAGCCCGAGCGGATGATCGAGGTCGTGCCCGACGGCGGCGTCGAGCTTGGCTTTCCGCTGCCGATGCCGTCGATCTCGCTCCTGGAGCTCATACCCGCCCGTTAGCCGCGGGCGAATCGACGCGGGGCACCAGTCGGATTGACGCCAGCCCGCCAGATACCGATCTGACCAGGCGTGGCGAGGTTCCATCGAGGGCGTATCGTCTGGGAATGACCGGTGCGGCGCTTGATCGGCTGCTGGCGATCCTGCTCGTCACCCAGTTGGCGAGCGGGCTGCTCACCCTGCGCGCCGGGGTTCCGACGACAGCTCCGCTGTTCTGGCTCCACGGTCTCATCGGTGGAGCCCTGCTGGTGGCCGTCGTCGAGAAGCTCAGGCGAAGCGTCGGTCCCGCGATCCGGGCTCGCCGATGGCGCCACCTGGCACTGGGGGCACTCCTGGCACTGCTGGTGGCCGCGGCCCTGGCCGGAGGCTTCGCCTGGGTGGCGAGCGGCCGAATCTGGTCGATCGGTCCGTGGACGATCCTGACCCTCCACGTATGGGCAGCGTTGGCGATCGTGCCGATCGTCGCCCTTCATCTCCTGCCGCGGCGCTGGCGCATCCTTCGCCCGCGGCCAAACCCCGGCCTTCCACGGCTGAGCCGCCGAACGCTGCTGGCGTCAGGCGGCGTTTTGGCGCTGGGCGCCGTCGCCTGGCGCGTCGCCAACGTACTGGATGTCGTGCGTGGCGGCGCCCGACGATTCACCGGTTCGCGCTGGCTGCCCAGCGGCGGCGTTCCGCCTCCTACCACGTTCTACGGCGAGGGCACGCCGGTCATCGACGCTGACGCATGGCGCCTCGAAGTCAGCGGGAACGTGGCTCGATCACTGTCGCTCGACCGTGCTGCGCTGGCGGCGCTCGGCGAGGTGGATCGCGAGGACGTCCTCGACTGTACCTCGGGATGGGTCATGCGCACCGCCTGGCGCGGGACGCCGCTGCGGTCGGTGCTCGAAGCGGCTGGCGGCGATCCTGACGTCACGGCCGTCAACGTGCGGTCGGTGACCGGCTGGATGGTGCGTCTCGAGTCAGCCGACCTCGACGACGCGCTCCTTGCGACGCATGTCGCGGGAGAGCCCTTGCCGGCCGGCAACGGAGCGCCGCTGCGCCTCGTCGCACCGCGACGGCGCGGCCTTGACTGGATCAAGTGGGTCAACCAGATCGAGGTGGTCTGACCACGCGGCCGGTCGCGACGCAGTGGAGTCGGTGCGCACGCGGCGAATCCGTACTGTCTCACCGTTGAAAGCGGCCATGCAGCGGAGCTTGGCTCGTGGGAGATGGGTCCGAGCGGCATCGGTCAACAGGCGACTGGGCCAGCAGGCTACTGGATCGGCTCGAAGCGGGCGGTGAAGTGCCGCAGCGCCGATGGCTGCTCGACGATTCGCATCCCGCGCAGGTCGGCGGCGCGCTCGGCGACCCAGCGGATCACCTCGATGACGTAGTCGACGTGTGACTGGGTGTAGACACGGCGCGGGATGGCCAGCCGAACCAGCTCCATCGGCGCCGCCACCTCCCTTCCGTCGGGCCGCTGGCCGAACATGACCGTGCCGATCTCGCAGCCCCGGATGCCGCCCTCGCGGTAGAGGGCACAGGCCAGCGCCTGGCCCGGATACTCGAGCGGCGGGATGTGGGGCAGAAGCGCAGCGGCATCGATGTAGACGGCGTGGCCGCCGATCGGCCGCACGCACGGCACGCCGGCGGCGACGAGCGCATCGCCAAGGTAGGCGGTCGAGCGGATGCGGTAGCGGAGATAGTCGTGGTCGACGACCTCGCGCAGGCCGGCCGCCATGGCCTCGAGGTCCCGCCCGGCCAGGCCGCCGTACGTGACGAAGCCCTCAGTCAGGATCAGCAGGTTGCGGCACTGCTCGGCCCAGCGATCGTCGTTCAGCGCCAGCCAGCCGCCGATGTTGGCGAGCGCGTCCTTCTTGCCGGACATGGTCATCCCATCGGCCAGCGCGGCCATCTCGCGCACGATGTCGGGCACGGACGCATCGGCGTATCCGTCCTCGCGCTCCTTGATGAACCACGCGTTCTCGGCAAAGCGGCAGGCATCGAGGAAGAGCGGCAGCCCGTACCGGTCGCACACCTCGCGCACCGAGCGAAGGTTGGCGAGGCTGACCGGCTGGCCGCCGCCCGAGTTGTTGGTGACCGTGACGAACACGACCGGCACGTTCTCCGCGCCGCACTCGCGGATGAGCGCCTCGAGCGCATCGGTGTCCATGTTGCCCTTGAACGGGTGCATCGTTGCCGGCTCACGGCCCTCCGGAATGACGCAGTCGACCGCCTCCGCGCCGGTGAACTCGACGTTGGCGCGGGTGGTGTCGAAGTGCGTGTTCGACGGGATCACCTTGCCGGGCCCGCCGATGACACTGAACAGGATCTTCTCCGCCGCGCGCCCCTGGTGGGTCGGGATGACGTGATTGAAGGGCCAGAGCTCGGTGACCGCATCCAGGAACCGGAACCACGACGGCGACCCGGCATAGGACTCGTCGCCGCGCTGGATGCCCGCCCACTGCTCGGCGCTCATGGCCCCCGTGCCGGAGTCCGTGAGGAGGTCGATCAGCACATCGTCGGAATGCAGGTTGAACAGGTTGTGACCGGCGTCGTGGAGCTTCGCGACGCGTTCCTCGACGGTCGTCAGGCGGATCGGCTCCACGCTCTTGATGCGGAACGGCTCGATGATCGTGCGGAAGCGATCCATGGAGCCGATGGTAGTCGGGTGACTGGGGGCGACTAGGGTATCGCCGTCAGCCGCTCAGCTGCATCACCACGATCGCCACGACGTACCCGATGAGCAGCAACCCACCCACGGCGATATTCAGGTTCACGTTCGTGCCCATCACCGCCATCAGGGTGTACGGGCTGTCGTAGTGGACCTTGAGCCCGGCGTGCACGCGCAGGGCAAGTGGCACCGCCGCCAACGCGATGAGGGTCGGCCATGGAAGAAGGCCACCCACCGCCCCGCCCGCGATGACCGCGAACGCGGCCAGTGCGACGATCAGGTAGCCGGTACGGATGACCTCCGGGCTGAAGCGGGTCGGCAGCGTGCGCTTTCCCGCCTCGGCATCCGACCGACGATCGGGGATCTCGTTCACGAACAGGATGAGCGCGATGAGGGCTCCGGGCACCAGCGACAGCACCAGCGGCTCCCAGGCCAGCCGCCCGGTCTGGACGACGTAGGCGCCGAGCAGCATGATCGGGCCGAAGCCAACGGCGACCGCGATCTCGCCGAGCCCGCGATAGACGAGCTTGAGCGGCGGTGCGGTGTAGGCGACCCCGACCAGGATGCCGGCCAGGCCGATCCAGAGCAGCGTGAGCGATCCGGTGATCGCCACGAGCAGGAGGCCGATGGCTCCGGCGATGGCGAACAGGGCGAGCGCCAGCCACGAAAGGCCGCGGATGCTGACCAGCTCGTAGACCGCGACGCGCGAGCCACCGGAGAACTTGGTTGGCGTGGTGTTCGCCTCGTCCGCGCCGGAGAGGGTGTCGAAGATGTCGTTCGTGACGTTGATGGCCAGGTGCGCGAATGAGCCGCCGATGAGCGTCAGCAACGCCGTCCACCAGGTGAACGCACCGTCGCTCGCGGCCGCGGCGATTCCGAGCAGGACGGGCACGGCGGTGGCAGACAGAAAGGGCAGGCGGGTGGTGCGCAGCGCGAGCCAGAAGAGGCTGAGGCGCGGACGGATGGTGCGACCCTTCTCCACCGACAGGGCGGCAAGGTAGCGCCGAGACTGGGGGACCGATCGCTCGGAATACTCGAAGAATGGCGTCTCGGTCTCGTCCCAGCCCCAGGCTCGGGTCGGGATGAAGAGGCTCCCGTCCGATGCGCGGCCCCAGAGCTGGAGGTAGCGGCGCTCGTCGTAGCCGATGCCGGGCCGCGGCCGGATGTGACTGCCGATGACGTTGATCTCGCGATCGGTCGGGATCGGCATTCCGGCGGGAGCGTCCAGGGTCACCGTGCCGCGATCGGCGTTCGCCTGGAAAGTCGTGGCGACGCTGGTCGGATAGCCGCCCTCGTCGATCCAGCTGACGACGACCTGAGGGTAGGTCGCCAGCCGCTCGAGGTCGGCGGACGTGGGTTCGTGCGCCGGTACGGAACCGGATCGCATGGCGGTGGTCATGCCGCGGCCTCCGTTCGCGGCGCTCGGCTCTCGGACGGAGCGCGATCGGTCCGGCCCTCCGCCCAATAGAGAGCGCGCTCGGGCGTGATCTCGATCACCGCCCGCTCGAAAAAGAGCGGGAGATTGACGCGGGCCTTCAGGAACTCATCGATCGATGGTTCCTTGGCGCGCCACAGCTCCAGGATCAGGCGCTCCCAATCCGAGTGCGGGTCGTCCTCGATGACGCGAGCGGTTCCCTGGATGGTGGCTCGGTCAAGGTTGCCCTTCATGGCCACCGGGTCCGTGAGTGCCAGCGAAACACGCGCATCGCGCTTGATGTGCTCGAGCTTCTTGCTGAAGAGCGTCGAGGAGTGCAGGTAGATCTTCTCGCCGTCGTAAAGGGGGATGAGCGGATGCGTGACCGGCCGCAGGTTGCGCCCGATGACGGTCAGCTCACCCACGAGCGCCACTTCCAGCAGGCGCTCGATCGGTGCAGGCAACCATCCCATCTGTGATCTCCCTCAGTCTTGAGTAACGTGTTACCCCAGTTTAGCACATTTCGTCAGGACGTTTTGCGGGCATTACACTGCGCTCGCGATGCCTGATCTCGACCCGCCGGCGCTGATCTGTCTCGTGCGCCATCCGCACGGGGAAGTTGAAGAGCTGGCCGCGGAACGAGTGACCGAGATCAATCGGCTTCTGGCAACCAAGGGCACCATGGTCTGGGTCAGCGCGACCGCTCCGAGCGACGAGGCGATCGACGTGCTGCGGAGCGAGTTCGACCTGCACCCCTTGGCGGTCGAGGACGTGCGCAAGCAAGGACAACGACCGAAGCTGGATGCCTACGCCGGGCAGCACATGATCGTCGCGTACGAGGCGGCAGAGGGTCAGGAGAAGCTCTCGGAACTCCACGCCTTCATCGGCCCGGCCTGGCTGCTGACGGTCACCTTCGCGGCGACCCCGATGGTGGATGCCGTGCGCCAGAGATTCGCGGAGGGGCACAGCCTGCCGTCCGCGGATGTCGGCGAGCTGCTCTACGCGGTGCTCGATGCCGCCATCGACAGCTACTTTCCGGAGCTGGACCGGCTCTCGGACCGGATCGACGCGTTGGAAGACCGGGTGCTCGAAGGCGAGACCGACCGCGACGGTCTTCGCGAGGTGCTGTCGATCAAGCGCCGGCTACTGGAGCTGCGACGCGTCCTGGCGCCGATGCGGGATGTCGCCAACCGCTTGCTGCGGCGCGACCTCGACGTCGTCGATACTGCG
The DNA here is from genome assembly GCA_046261895.1 of Candidatus Limnocylindria bacterium. GTDB lineage: Bacteria > Chloroflexota > Limnocylindria > QHBO01 > QHBO01 > JACDBZ01. The sequence goes on along the minus strand of JBHENV010000014.1, from coordinate 5,735 downwards.
ACGATCCCCTACTACCAGGATCTCTACGATCATCTGGTGCGCGTGATCGACCAGCTGGACATCTACCGCGATCTGCTCGCCACCGTGCTCGACGCGCGGCTGACCGTCGCCAGCAACGGCCTCAACGCCATCATGAAGCGCCTGACCGCGTTCACCGTGATCCTGATGGTCCCGACGCTCATCGCCGGTATCTACGGGATGAACTTCGACCTGATGCCGGAGCTCAGCTGGTCACTGGGATATCCGCTCGCACTCGCCCTCATGACGCTGGCGGTCATCGTGGCGGTCACGTTCTTTCGCCGTCGAGGCTGGTTCTGAGCGCGGCACGCGCCATGCACTCGGTCAGCTATGAGCATTCAGCCACCACCCGGCGACGAGACCCCGCCAATGCCGCCCGAGGGCGACGACGAGCAGCCTCAGCCGATCGACACGCCGGACGAGCCGGAGCTGCAGGCCCCCGGCTCGGACCAGTCCCCCGTCGGTGCCCCGCGCGACGAGCCGGGCATCGACATGGCCTGAACGCGACCGGGAAAAACGAAGAAGCCCGGCCCCGTGGCCGGGCCCCTTGCGGTGAACGGGGTTGCCTGGTCAGTGCACGTTGGTCTGACCGTTTCGGATCGGCTCGCTCGCCGCCGCATCATCGGGGTCGCCGGCCTGGTTGTCGAAGACCACTTCCCCGGTCTGCCGGTCCCAGATCTTCATGCGAAGCCGGTCCGGTGCGTCCGTCACGGCGACCAGGAATCCGTATCCCGCTCGACCATTGACCGTGCCTGACCCGCTGTAGCGAGCAGCGGACGCGTCGAGATCGGCCACGAGCCAGTCGTAGCTGGTGGACTCGAAGGCCAGCCCGGGAAGGGTGAAGACCGTCTCGCCACTCGGTGATGTGGACGGACCGGCATAGTCCGCCGACAGCTCGAAGGATGCGATGCCGGCATCGGTGGTGATCCGACCGCCGCCGGTCACCTTCGAATGGAGCTGAAGATCCAGCCCCACGATGACCGGATCGTGATCCGACGAACGGAACGGGTCCGGGGCATAGAGCGTGGCCTGGTGGTTGGCCGACTTGAAATTCGTGTTGTAGTCGAGAACCGGGGGCTCATCGGTGTTGATGTGCCACGGTGCCGCATCGGTCACCTGCTCGCTCAGCGACGGGCTCGAGAGCGCATGGTCCAGGTATCCCGACGCACCCATGAAGACGTAGGTGTACGCGTCGGGCCCTTCGTATTCGGCCAGCAGGTCGGTGAAGCCGGCCTCCCGCAGCGCGGAGATCGGCGTCTCCAGCTTGTAGCTGTTGAGGTCACCGATGATCATGGAATCCGGATCCTCGGAACCGGTCGGGTCGGTCGCAAGCCAATCGGCAAGCGATTCGGCGGCCGCGGTCCTGGTCTCATTGCAGTTGCCGCCGAGGTGATCCGGCTGGTCATCCCCGGCGCCGCAGCCGGAGCCCTTCGACTTCAGGTGGTTCACCGCAACGGTGAAGACGGCGCCCGTCTCGGACTCCGTGAACGTCTGCACCAGCACCGGCCGATTGGCACCGTCGTCGAAGCGCGGGTCGACACTGGAGTCCAGAACCGCGAAGTCCCCCGTCGGCGTGACGGCTGCGGGCTGGTAGATGATCGCGACCGCGATCTCATCGGTGCCGATCACGCCCGTCTCGATGTACGCGTATGTGCCGGCCCCGACCGTCTCGTTGAGCCCGTCGACGAGCGTCGAGATGGCCGGGACCGCATCGGCGCCATCGTTCTCGATCTCCATCAGGCCGACCACCTCCGCATCCAGGGCGCCGATGGCTGCCACGATCTTGTCGTGCTGTCGGTCGAACTCGACGGGTGTCTCGGCGCCGCGCGAGGTCGGGTATCCCCCGCCCATCCCGTCACCGTTGAAGTAGTTCAGCACGTTGAAGGCCGCGACCTGCATGCGGCCGCCGACGTCCGGCGCCGTGGTCGGACGATCCGCCGCGCCGTCGAAGGTGATCTCGCCCACCGGCTGGAGCCGATACGACCCGAAGCCCTGGTGAACGATCGTGGTGAGGTCCGCAACCGTCGCACCGGTGCGCAGGGTGTTGGAGGCCGATAGACCACCGGTTGGGTATCGAGTCGGGTCGGCGTTCTGTGACGTGTTCGCATCATCCAGGACGATGCGGGTTCGCGCATTCAGATCGGCGACGGCCAGGGCGTCCGCGCCGGGCGCGGCTTCGTGCGTCCCCTGGTACTGCCGGCCGGTCGAGCTCAGCACGACCTCGCCGAAGCGTCCGAGGCTGAAGTGCTCCGTGACCGTCATCGTCTGGGTGAAGTCGGCGAGCATTCCCTCCCAGCGCTCCCAGTCGTTCGTGCTCGTGACCGGCAGGGTGATCTCGGAGGGCGAGACCTCCAGCCCCGAGTCGCAGACGGTCACGGCGGCGCGGTCGATCTGCGTCAGGCCGCTGAATTCGGTCGCCCGACCGGTAACGCTCACGAGATCGCCCGGTGCCACGGCGACATCCCCGTTCCCGTCAAAGACGAAGACCGCCTCAGACGTGAGCGGGTTCGTGTCCACGTCACCGTCTTCCTCCTGCAGGAAGAAACCGCGCAGGGCGGGGCTCGGGCCCTGGAAGTCACCGACCACCACGGCGTTGACGGTCACCGTGGACCCGCTGATCGGTGTGGCGAGGTGGGCGCCCTGGACCTCGTGGATGAGGTGCGTCGCCGTCGGGCACGAGGTGCCGACGCTGAACGAGAAGGCGTGGTCCGCGACCATCGCATCGGGTGGATCGGTCACGTCCTGATCGTTGACATTGGCCGCCACGATGGTGACCGTGCACGAGTCCTCGGATGCGAAGTCGACATCCGGGTCCAGGGTGAAGGTCGTAGGACCGCCGGTAACAGCAGCCGTGCGCATGCCGCTCGTGCAGTCGACCCTGAACCAGCTGCCGGAGACGTTGACTGCCTCACTGAAGGTGATCGTGATGTCGTCGCCGGGTTCGGTGTCGACAGATCCGGAGACCGGGCTGGTGCTGGCCACGGTCGGCGCGTCGTCGCTCGGCGGAAGGCCGGGGTGAGCCCCGAGGCCGTTGAACGTATCGGTCGCAAAGCCGTCCCACTGGACGGCTGGGTCAAACACGTCCGAACCGTCCGGATCGCCGGCCTCGATGGCGGCCTTGCGTCGGAGCGTGTTGTCAGCGGTCCCCGTGAGGCCGCTGCCCCATTCGGTGCCGGGATCGAACCCGATCTGGCCGATGACGTCCAGGACCGTGGTGCCCTTGCGCAACGCCACGGCATCGTCGCCGTTGAACCAGCCGGAGCCATTCGTCTGATCGGCCTGCCCACGAATCGTCGCGTTGGCGGTCGACTGAGCCAGCACGAAGACATCACCGGCGTCGACGGTTCCGGTGAGGTTGATCTTCAGGGCGGAGCTATCCAGCGCGTTGCCGTTGAAGTACATCCAGACCGCGTAGCCGTTTGCCGCCAGGTCGACTTGCGCCCCGGTGCCGTTGTAGATCTCCAGGGCCTTGTTGTTGCTCGAGCCCTCGATGTACTCGCTGAAGAAGAGCTCGGTCGGCGCCGCACGCGTTGGCGCTGGGGCGACCAGCGGGACAATGGCGCCGAGCGCCAGGGCTATGGTCGTGAGCAGCGCGAAGCCGCGCAGGCGCATCGGTCGGGAATGAGAGGGCACGGGCAGGGAGGCCTCCAGCTGAGCAGGCCCGGTCGACTCGAACCGACGGGCGCAGGAATGAGTAGGGCGTACAGCATAGTCGGGATCGGTCGCGGACAATGCCCATCGGTCAAGAACATCTCAAACCACCCGTGCTTCCACCGTCTGACCCGCGCTGGCCCGGACTCTGCAGCACCTGTCGCCATGCACATCGGATCCAGGCCACCCGCAGCACCTTCTGGCGCTGCCTCCTCTCCGAGACCGATCCGCGCTTCCCGCGCTACCCGGCGTTGCCCGTCCTGTCATGCGCCGGCTTTCAGCCGATGGAACCCGAACGCCGATGAGGGCGTCTGGCCCGCCTCATGAGAGTAGAGCGACGTTTCACCGTGCTCGGCATGCTGGGCACCCTCGGCACCCTCGGCATGCTGGGTGCCTGCGCGGTTCCCGGAGAGCCATTGCCAAGCACCAGCACTGGAGAACCCGTCATGACCGAGCCCGAAACGTCAGCGTCGTCCAGGCCCTCGCCGAGCCTCCGCCTGGTCTCTGCCAAGCCATCCGCGCCGCCACGGCTTGGCAGCCACGAGCTCACCGGCACCCTTGGATTCGAGGATCTCGAGGGTGGCTGTGTGACGTTCGAGTCGCAGGACGCAACCCGATACGAGGTCCTCTATCCGGAAGGATGGGAGCTCCAGCGCAGCCCGCTTCAGCTGCTCTCCCCCGACGGGGAGGTTGTTGCTCGCCCCGGGGACCAGATCACCATCCGGGGATCCGAGGCGACCGACATGTCGTCGATCTGCCAGGTCGGCCCGATCTTCCGAGCGACCGAGGTGGTCATCCCCTAGCCGAGTCGCAGACATGGAGAGACCCCGCCGGCGGACCGGCGGGGTCTCCTTGGTTCCTGAGCGGAACGGGATCAGTCGGTATCGACCCGAATGACCGTCTGCTCGAGGGCGCCGCCGTTGTAGGCGGCGGCTCCCAGATACTTCGTGCCGGCGGTCAGGCCTGCCCAGTCGACCGTGATCGTCGCTGACTCACCGATGACGGCGACGGCATCCGAGCTGGTGACCGTCATGTTGCCGCTGCCCGTGGCCGGAACGTTCCAGTTGAACAGGGAATAGTTGGCATCAGGGCCATCCGTCCCCCAACCATGAACCACGACGAGATAGGTTCCGGGTGCAGGCTCGTCGACGCTGACCTCCTCCTCGGACGTGGCCGAGCCGCTTCCGCCCACGAATGGGGAGCCGGGAGCTGGGCCGAAGACGTAGAGGTCGAGATCGTCAGCGCCATCGGTGTAGTCGTCGAAGAGCGAGAAGCGAGCGTACTCGGTCCCCGCCGGGACATTGACCTCGTGGATGGTGATGCCAACGCCGGTGTCCAGCGCGACATTGATGTCGTTGGCCGGATCGTCGACCACGTTGCCCGGGGTCTGCGTCGCGGCGACGAGCCCCCAGTCATCGACCGTGAAGGCGCCCGTGTAGCCGAATGTCACGTCATACGACAGGGACCCGGCCGTTCCGGTGCCCGACTGCTCGTCCGGCGCCGCCAGAGCGGTCGGCGTGATGGCGATCGGAGATCGGACGCTGTGCGAGCCGTCGCTCCACGTCAGCGACCCGAAGGTCCACTCGTCGATGGCGGCGTTCGCCTGCGTGGTGAAGGTCACCTCGTACGACGCCGTCTGACCAGCGGCCAATGTCAGCGTCGATGGGCTCACCTCAACGGCGATGCCCTCCGGCGCGTCGACCGACACCGTATAGGTACCCGCGCCGCCGGCATTCGTGACGGTCCGCGTCACGGTCTGCCGTCCGGCGAGCTCGCCGATGCCGATTGACGCCAGGTTCAGATCACTCGCGTCGAAGGAGAAGCCTTCGCCCTCGAGGAAGGCACAGTCGTCTGGGTGGACGGCGGTGCTGGCTCCGCAAAGGAAGGCGAAGTACTCGAGCAGCCCCGCGTCGTAGACCAGCCCGGGATCGACCGCCGAGTTGGGAACGATGTGGCCGGCGCCCATGTCGAATGGATCGGCCGGAGTCACGCCGTCCTCCTTGACGACGTCCTGGCGGCCGGTGGTCATGAGGGCGGACTTGATCATGGCCGGCGTCCAATCGGGA
>JBHENV010000013.1:0-13068 GCA_046261895.1 Candidatus Limnocylindria bacterium | reverse complement strand
CGCCACGTGCGCGCTCCGCGTGGCGGCGGCGGCGGCGACCGCTCCGGGCCGCACGACGCCGACGACTGGGACGATCGACCGGTCGCGCACCGCGTCGAGCGCGCGGGCGGTTGCGGTGTTGCAGGCCAGCACCAGCAGCTTGACGTCCTGGTCGAGCAGCCAGTCGACCGCCTCCAGCGTGAAGCGGCGGACCTCTTCGGCCGGCCGTGGGCCGTACGGCGCGCGGGCGTTATCGCCGAGATAGAGCGTCGACTCCAGCGGCAGGCGGCCGCGAAGCTCGGAGAGGACCGTCAGCCCGCCGACGCCCGAGTCGAACACGCCGATGGCTCGCGGATCCACCCGCTCGGCGGCGGCGTGGCTCAGTGCTTCACCATGGCCGGTGTCCGCTCGCGGAGGTGCGCGGCCAGGGAGTCGGCGATGCGTCGAACGCCCCGCGCGATCGGTGAGTCGGGGCTGGAGGCGACGAACGCGAGCCCCTCGTTATTCGACTGCAGCACGAGCCGCCCGTCGGACACGATCTCGAAGTCGATCTGCGATCCCAGCGCCTGCTCGACGTCGCTCTTGTCGAACCCGCCCGACGCGTCGGACCGGTTCAGCACGGTCGTTAGCTTCGACTGCGGGTAGCCGATGGCCGTGAACGTCTCGGCCGCCATGGCGAGGCTGCGGATCGCCATCGAATCGTAGGTGAGGACCTGGAGGATCAGGTCAGCCGAGTCCAGGAAGACGAGCACGTCGTCCGAGAGCGCCGCGCGCGTGTCGATGATGACGAACTCATACAGCTGGCGGAGGAGCGAGAGCACCTTCTCGATGTCGCGGGTGGTCACCATCTCGGCCATCTCGACCCGCGGTGGCGCCAGCAGGATGTCGATCCCCGACGGGTCGCGCCAGGCGACATCCGCCAGGTCGGACTCCTTGATCCGATCGGTCGGCAGGTTGACGATGCTGGGGGCGACCGCCGGCACGCGCAGCAGGCCGCGCAGGTCGCTGAACTGGAGGGAACCGTCCACCAGGCAGACGCGGTGGTCCTGCCCGAGGGCGACGGCCAGGTTGTAGGCAAGGGTCGTGCGGCCGACGCCACCCTTCGGGCTGAACAGGGTGACGACCAGCGAGCCGGCGCGCGCCGACTCGACCGCGCGGGCCTCCCCCACCTTGCGGATCATGGTCGTCAGGTCGAAGCCGGTGAACGGCATCTTGAGCACGGCGTCGATGCCTCGCTCCGCATCCTCGCGCACCGGATTCTGTGGCACGGTGAGCATGATGATTCCGACGTGAGGGTCGGCGCGACGAATGGCCTCGGCGACCTGCTGACCGCTGATCCTGCCCTGGAGCAATGCGTCGACGATGACGACGTCGGGGCGGAGCTCGCTCACGCCCGACACCGCACGGTCCCCTGCAGTCACCACATCAAGCATCTTGATCTGCGACTGTGCCTGGAGCAGCGCGCGCACGTGCGACGCGACCTGCGGAACATCCTCCACCACCAGGAGCCGGATCTGTTCGCCTGACATCCCTCACCCTTTGACCGGTTCACGTTTCGTCGGCCGAGCGACGACGATGCAGCGCTCGCTGTCATCGTCGAGCGGCTCCAGGTCATGGGACCCGTAGATCGATTCGACCGCCAGCTCCGCCTCCACGGCGAGCGCAACGAGCACCGCTGGAGATGGATACCAGAGCCTGAAGCTGGCCGGCAGCCGCGCTATCGTACCATCGGCCCCGACGACGTCCGTGAGCGTGGCATACGACACGTGCAGGCCCTCGGGCGCCTCTCGTCGCTCCAGTCGGCTGCGGCGCACGATGCGACGGTCGCCGTCGCTCCGCTCCCAGTCGAGGCTCAGTGGAAGGTCGTGCGGAGGCAAGCCTCCGGGTCCGAGCGTGTCCAGCACGAGCGCGCCGTCGGCCTTCAGCAGGCGGCGGGCCGAGACGAGAGCCCTGAGCGCCTCCTCGGGTCCCCCGAGGTGCGCGACCACGCCGGCGAGAATGGCGAGCGCGAATCGATCGCGACGATCGACCCGCCGCACGTCACCGACCACGAGCTCGATGCGTCCCTCGCTCCTTCGGCTGGTCAGCCCGGCGTGCCCGGCGATGCGCACCTTCGCACGCTCGAGGAGCGACCGTGACCCATCGATGCCGACGATTCGATGCGCCCCACCGCCGAGCAGTGCCGCGAACAGGCGCCCAGAGCCGCAGCCCAGGTCGACGACGGTCCCCGGGTGACGACGCGCCATCTCACGGTAGAAGACCAGGTCCTCGTCGATCTGGTCGTGCTCGAGGTCATAGATCTCCGCCAGCAGCGACGACTCGGTCGGCTGGCCGGCCAGGATGTCGCTCAGGTGCCCCGCCTCCCGCCGCCTCCCTGAGCGCGCAGCTCTGCCCACGCTGTGTCCACCAGCTCCGGTCGGGACAGCAGCTCGAGCGCGGTGGCCGCCAGGACGGTGATCGCCTTCGGCAGCATCGCGTCCCCGTCCGGCCCGCCGGCATGCGCTGCAAACTCTCGCGAATGGCCTGGCGTCCCGGGCGGCGCGATGGCGAGGTACGGATGAATGGTGGGCAGCTCGTGGCTGACGTTCGTCATGTCGGTGCTGCCGACGTTCGGGTCGGTTGGGCCATCGGTGAGCCCGGTGTCCGGCAGGTGTCGGCGCCAGATCTCGAGCAGGGTCGGGTTGTTGAGCATTGTCCGGCAACGTGACGTTTCGTCCTCGAGGACCTCGACCGAGCAGCCGGTCGCGGCGGCGGCGGCATCGGCCATGGCCCGGAAGTGGTCGATCATCGGCTGGAGGTCTTCGTCGATCGGACTGCGCAGGTACCACCGCCCGCTCGCCAGGTCCGGCACGATGTTCGGCGCCGCACCACCATGGGTGATGATCCCGTGCACCCGCTCGCCCGGCTTGAGGTGCTGCCGCCACTGGCTGATCATGGTGTACAGCAGCACGATCGCATCGAGCGCGTTCTTGCCGAGCCACGGATCGGCGCTGGCATGCGCCAGCTTGCCGCGGAAGGTGACCCGCACCTCCGTGATCGCCAGGCAGAGGATCTCCGAGCTGGTGTTGTCGGCCGGGTGGATCTGCAGGCAGACGTCGACGTCATCGAACACGCCTTCCCGGATCAGGTGAACCTTCCCATTGCCCGCCTCCTCCGCCGGCGTGCCGATAAAGCGAATCTCGCCGTCGAAGTCGCGGCCGAGCACCTGTGCCGCGGCGAGCGCCGCACCGGCGCTCGAGGAGCACATCAGGTTGTGACCGCATCCGTGCCCGACCTCGGGCAATGCGTCGTACTCGCCCGCGAAGGCGATGACCGGTCCGGCTCCACCTCCCGTCCAGCGAGCCACGAAGGCGGTCTCCAGGCCGCCGGCCCGCGGCGTGACCTCGAAGCCATGGCGTTCGAGCAGCTCGGCCGTCCAGGTTGATGCCTGCCGCTCCTCGAAGGCGATCTCCGGGTTGGTATGCACGCGGTGCGACAGCTCGAGCGCTTCTGGCGTCACCTCGGCCACGGCGACCTCGAGGCGGTCGCGGGGAGTGGACGTCGACATCGGTGCCTCCGCGTTATGGGTCGCGCCGGGCGAGGAACCACTCGATCACGCCGGCGAGGATGATGACGAAGATCGCGATCGGGACGCTGAGCACGCCACCCAGCCTCAGTCCGGCCAGCGCGGCGATGACCAGTCCGGTCAGGATGCCGCGCCGCGCCGCGCGGGACCACGCGCCACGATAGACGATGCGACGGCGCGCCATCACCTCGCCGAGAAAGGCGAACGGGGCGACCAGCAGTGCTGTCCCCGCCGATGCCAGGGTCACCACGACCGCCCGGTTGCGCGCCGCGTCCGGGCACGGCACGGCGTCGGTCTCGACCGGACAGACCGTCCCTGCCACGGCGACGAGCAGGACGAGCACAAGGATGCCCGACAGGAACAGGGCCGCCACCGCGAGCCGATGCCGTCCGATCACCGCGATGCGTCGGGGCAGATCTCGCGGAACGGGCAGTAGCCACAGCGCATCGCGCTGGGCGTCGCCTCGAACTGGCGCGCGCGTATCCCGGTGGCGGCCTTGGTCAGCTCCTGCTGCGCCTTCTCGAGTCGCTTCTCGGTCGGCTCCGCGCGACCGACGATGCCGGACTCGAGGAAGTGGAGGGCCAGCTCGTCGGGAAGCGAACCCTGCTCGGCCTCGTGCGCCAGCGCGTAGATCGAGAGCTGCAGCGACTCCCTCGCTCGACGGTTGGCGGTGGCGAGGTCACGCACGTCGCTCGACTTGTAGTCGGTGATGACCACCCGCCCGGCGACGTCACGGTCGACGCGATCGTACCGACCGCGCAGCCGGTCCACTCCGAAGGCGACCGTGAAGTCACGCTCGACCGCCGTTGGCCGCGCCGGGTCGCGCTGCTGCTCCTTCCAGAACCGGGCGACCGTCTCGTGGGCCGCGAGGCGGCGCGCCTCCTCGTGCGCTCGGGAGAGGAAGCCGACCGACTCCCAGTTCGCATCGAGCGCGGCATGCAGCTCGTCGATCGTCATGGAGCCACCCGCCAGCTGGCGCCGGTGATATGCCTGCACCGCCGCATGCAGCGCCCGGCCGTAGACCATCTGGTGCGATGCCGGCGTCGGGATCCGGACGACGTGCCCGTAACGATACTTGGCCGGGCAGTCGAGGTAGTCGTTGATCTGACCGTAGCTGAGGCGCAGGGGCCGATCCCCGAGCCGCGGCTTCGCGGCCGGGCTGGTCGGTTCGGCCGGGGCGGCCTGGTGCCGGGCGAGCTGCTCGAGCAGCGCGGGGCGAATCGCGTCGACCGGGGTCGCCGGCGGCAGGTCGAGCGCCTCGGCGGCGAAGCGGCTGATCCCGCGCGAACGGCGACCGCCGTAGTCCTGTGCCGAGCAGAGGATCAGCTCCTCCCGAGCGCGCGTCATGCCGACGTAGAAGAGGCGGCGCTCCTCGGCCACATGCTGGTCGGTATCGGGGGCCGGCGGAGTGACGAGCGCGTCGGGCAGCTCGAGCGCATCGCGCCGATCGCGCCCGGGGAATCGATCGTCGACCAGCCCCACCATGAAGACGACTGCGAACTCGAGACCCTTGGCCTTGTGGTAGGTGAGAACGTTGACGGCGTCGCCCTCATCGGGGTCGACGTCGGCCGTCGAGGGATCGTCCCCGGTCTCGATCAGGGTGTCCAGCTGGGCGACCAGGAACGGGAGCCGGTCATCCCGCAGCAGGCTCCCCTGCCGTCTCACGATCTCGAAGAAGCGCGCGACGTTGGCCAGCCGTTCCTCACCGGTCTCGCGCCCTTCGTGCGCGAGGCGCGCCAGCCAGCCGCTGGCCGAGATGAAGTGGTAGAGCAGCTCGCCGCTGCTCCTTTCGGTGCTCATCGACCGATGCGCCTCGAGGCTGCTCAGCAGCCGCTGAACGACCTCGATCGCTCGCAGCCCGAATGGCGACCGCTCCGGATCGGCAACCGCATCGGCCAGCGCGACGGCCAGGCTGCTGCGTCGTCGCCGCGCGTTGGTCAGGGCCAGGGTCACGTCGGCGGCCGACAGGCCGAAGATCTCGCTCGTCGCGAGGTCATAGAGGCTGACTGAGTCGTCCGGGTCGTTCACCGCGCGCAGGAAGCTGATGAGAACGCGGACCTCCGGCTGGCGATAGAGCCCGGCGGTGCCGCTGAACCGCCACGGGATGTCCGCCATGTTCAGCGCGCGCAGGTACGGATCGGCATCGCGGTTGCCGCGGACCAGGATGGCGTGCTCGCCGGCCCGGCGGCCGGCGCGGATCGAGACACCGATCCGGTCCGACACCGCGTCGGCCTCGTCAGAACCGGTCGCGAAGGTGAGCAGCTCGATCGGGCCCCCCGCCGGCTCGGGGCGCGCGAAGCGGAGCCGCGCCTTCAGCCGCTTGTCGAGCCCTTCGCGTGCCTCGAGCCGCTCGGGGTCGTTGTGCTTGATGAGCCGATGCGCCGCGTCGAGGATCGGCTGCCGGCTCCGATAGTTGTCGACCAGCACCACGCTCGTCGCCTTCGGATACGCGTCCCGGAAGCCGAGGATGTTGCCCAGCGCCGCCCCGCGGAAGCGGTAGATGCTCTGGTCGTCGTCCCCGACCACGGTGACGTTGCCGTGCGGCTTGGCGAGCAGCCGGACGATCTCCCACTGCGCGTGGTTGGTGTCCTGGAATTCGTCGACCAGGATGTGGCGATAGCGGGACCGCTCCTCCTCCAACACGCCGGGATGGTCGCGGAGAAGGCGCAGCGCCAGGCCGACCTGGTCCCCGAAGTCGAGGCGATCGGTCGTGCGCATCAGGCGCTCATAAGACTCGTAGGCAGCCGCCAACTCGGCATGGCGGGAGGCCTCATCGGCGAGCGATTGGTCATTCGGAGCATCGGCGGCGCGTCGACTCAGCTCCGTCGCAGCGGCGAGGTACGTGGCGGGACTGATGTCCTCGTCCCGAAGGCGCCCGATCAGGGTGACAAGGGCCGAGAGGAACCGAGTCGGATCGCCGAGCGGCCGGTATCGGTCCAGGGGCAGCTCGAACAGGTGCTCGCGCAGCAGGATGATCTGCTCGGCACGCGAGAGAACCGTCGATCGATCGGACAGACCGGCCTCGAGGGCATGCTCGCGCAGGAGCCGGTCACCGAAGGCGTGGAAGGTGCTGATCGCCGCATCGGTCTGGCCGTACGGCACCAGCCGGTCGACCCGTTCCACCATCTCGAGCGCTGCGCGATCGGTGAAGGTGAGCGCCAGGATCTCGGACGGCATCGCTCGCTTCTCGGCGATCAGCCAGGCGATGCGGCGCGTGATGACGGTCGTCTTGCCGGTCCCGGCGCCGGCGACGATGAGGAGCGGTCCCGCGTCATGCGTCACCGCCTTGCGCTGCCGCGTCGTCAGGTCGGCCAGGAGCGGCGGTTGGATGCGCAGGTGCGATCGGCGGGCCGGCCGAGTGGCCGCGAGCTCCTCGAAGAAGGGCAGCTGATCTGGCGACGGGACGACGGCTGGCACGGCGTCGATGGTAGCGGAGGACCGATTCACCCCGCCGTTATCAACCGCGTATCCCGTCCTGTGCGCTGTGGCGATGAGCGTGGGGCGTCGAGCGTTTCGCTCCGACTTATCCGACCGTTTCACGAGGCGACATTGGCTGACCATCGTGACGGGTTGAGTGTCGCATAGCGGAGCCGCCGCTATCCTCACGCACCTTCCCGACCGTCGCGCAGTCGGGCGGGTATGGCGAGGCTTCGCGGCGGCTCCGGTTCGCTAGAGCGCGGCCGACAGACTTTCGCCGGTTTAGGCTTTACCTATGCGGGCTATTCGCCGCCGCCCGAAAAGAATCCGGTGTGGCCGTTGCACGCGTCTCCCGGATGGGCAAACGCGCTGATTTCGTCCCTCACGACCTTGGGGACCTGCCCCCAGTTCTGTACGTGGGCGGCGGTTCGCCCCGGGTCGTCCTCGAGATCACCTAGCCCCGAGAAGGAGCAGATCGAGCTCGCATGCGGATCGTCATCAGGCGCAGCCCCGATGGGAGTGTGGGTAACCAGATCTCCCGGCTGTGGGGGCGGTCCGGTGACCTCGCCTCCCAACACCGAGCCCGCGCTCAGTGCGATAAGCAGGGCGCTGCCGAGAAGGGCAAGCGCGAACCTCGAGCTTGTTGATCGACGGGTCATGGGGTCCGTACCTCCTGCACGCTACGGCCGGACGCGGGTTCCCCCGGGCGGCGGAGGGTCTCGGCCCCGCGCATCAAGGCCGTCGCGTGTCTGCTCGCGTTATAGGCCCCTAGCCGCGCCTGCGGCATTGGTCAATTGACGTAGCGAAGCCGCCGCTATCGCAACTTGCCGAACCGTCCTGCTAACGGAACGGCCGGAGACTTTGCCGAGCTTCGCGGCGCCTCCGACGCCGGATGCTACTCCCGGGTCGATTACTGGCGGCTTACCAGTTCCGGCACCTGGAGCGAGCACTTCGCACAGATCGATCACCTTTCCACCGTAGAAGCGCGCGGAGACCAACGAGCCGTCCGCCGCATACGACTCCGACCCGCGACCCTTCACGGCATATGCCCCGGGCGCGCGCAGGCCGACGATCGAGTCACCCGCGAAGTACCAGGCGAAGAGCGTGCCGCTTGCTGACACCTCGGCTGAGCCATCTGGATGGACTACGACCTCGATGCGGTACCCGCCGCCGTACGGAACGCGGTCGCCATCAGCGTTCGCGGCATAGCCCTCGGCGTATCCGCGCTCCATGAACCGGACCGTGCCGTCTTCGTGCTCCCAGAGCGTCGTCTTCGCCCGCACCTCGGTAGTGGCCAGCGTCACAGCAAAGTCGCACACCTCACCGGCGGCTAATTGGATGTCCGGGGCGAGTTCCGCCGGCGTGTGGGTCGGCTTCGCTGCCAGAGCTGGACTGGCGCTCAGCGCCAGTAACGCCATCGCGACTGCGAGTACGGAGAGTAACCGTCGCATGGCTGGGCACCTCGAACCGGGTGCGGGTCGGGTTCGCCAGTGGCTCGACGCGGTCCCTCGGTGGCCGAGGTATTGGGCCGCGCATCAACGCCTCCCGTCGCTAGACCGTGGTCTAGTCCTTGCGGCCGCCGTCGTGCATCTGTCATTCGACGTAGATCGAAGCCGCCGCTATCCCCACGCCCTTCCCGACCGTCTAGAGCAGTCGGCGGACTAGTTGCCGGACTTCGCGGCGGCTTGCGAATCGCCTGGCCATCGACGAGTCGCGTGCAAGTCGAAAATGAGCTCGCCATCGTCGACGAGTCCAGTCGGCTTGAACCCCAGCTTGTGGATCACTCGCAACGACGCAAGATTGTCGGGCGCGATGCCCGAAACGAAGTGGCTGATGCCGTGTGCCTGCTTCGCCCACCGCAGCATGGCCGTCGCGCTTTCAGTGGCGTAGCCGCGGTTCCGAAACGGCTTGTTGACTGTGTACCCCACCTCGGCTGCACCCGGGGCGCGCAGGTCGTTGATGCCCGGCGGACCGTGGAACGTGGCCAGGCCCACCATCGTCCGGTCCTCCCGACGGACAATGCCGCGTACCAGCCACGGCGCCCAGGATGGCGTCGCCGTGAGCTGATCGCGGCGGAAGCGCAGCATCTCGAGGTCACCCTCCTCGGGAAAGCTCGCTGCGACTGCGAAGCCGAGCATGGCTTCAACCCGGCCGTGTTGACCGGCGATGAGGGCATTCATGGCCGCGCCGGGCAGAAGCACGAGGTCGAGCCGCTCGGTCCGAATCACGTCGCCGTCGGGCACCATGCCGCTCAGCATAAAGAAGCCGCCGCTATCCCGACTGGCCGAACCGTCCCGCTAGCAGGACGGTCGAAGACGTTGACGGGCTTCGCGGCGGCTCCGATGCCGAAAGTTTCGGTACCGAAAGTTTGGGTTCCAAACGATGCTAGTCGGCGTCGATTGCTGGCGGCTTACGGCCTGCCTAGGAGCCGGACGCGACCGATTGCGCGCTTTGCACATCGTCGGGGCCGATTACGAGCCTCCCGTCAGCGGTGAGGTACACGAGATCGACGTTGACGCCAGCGTCCGCAAAGCGCCGCATCGCCCGACCCAGCCCTCCCGGCGTGTCGTCGACATCGATGACGAGGACCTCGCGCTCGGCGCGGACCTCCATGCCGCCCTCTTCAAAGGCCTGGCGGAGCGCAGAGACGTCGCCTTCAACAACGACGTGCATTACTCCTTCTCCGCCGCTCTCGAAGCCGCACGCTCCACGTAGGTCCACGCCGGCCTTGCCCGCAGCTTCGCCGAGATCGGCGATGGTGCCGGGTACGTTGCGAAGGATCACGGTTAGATCGCTGGCCACGAAATTCACCCCTTCCTCGCCGGTTTGCTTCCGCACCAGCATGCCACTGTGGGTCAACGTCAGGCACCCACCGCTATCCCGACTGGCCGAACCGTCCTGCTAGCGGGACGGCACCACGGCCATCGGGCCGGATGATCTCGACATCGGTGACTCTCATCGACCGCAGGGGAGTGCCGGACCGCTCTACGTCAATGACCAGCGTGTTCGCGATTCCCAGAACGTGAACGTCACCGACCCGCGAAACGTGTCGCAGAAGGCAACCGTGCAGCCACGATAGTCTCGCTCAACACGCGTGCTCGAGATCGGTCCGTATCCCGCCGGGATGTGCAGCCCTGCCGCCGAGATCGCTTGGTCACAGTCGACCTCGTCGACGGTCAGGCAGTCAATTGGGCCAGCAACGCCGACGGCGCCGCACGCCGCATCGAGCGATGCGACCAGGAGCGCCGCGACCGCGATTCGCCGACCGCCTCTGCCTATGGCCACAGCACGGCCTGCCCGATGAGCGCGGCACCTGCGCAGACAACGAGGCCGAAGCTTTTCAGGATGGACCGGAAGTACGCCGCTTCGCCGGGGTCCCAGGTCAGCAGGTATCGCCGGGCTTGGAGCCAGCGGTAGCGGCTGTCAAGGGCGCCCAGGGCCAGGGTGCCGATGATCGCGACCAGCAGCCGCGTGAGCAGCTCCCGACGGTCAATGCTCGCGATCATGGCGGCAGCACCAAGGAGCATCAACAGCCCCAATGCGACGATCATGATCCGCATGGAGCGCTCCAGACGCTCCGAGACGCGATCCAGCCAGTCGAGCGTCCCTGGCGAGATCCGTGGTCTCGTGCGTCCGGAACGCCACCTCACCCGCGCAGTTTACGGAAGCCGCCGCTCTCCCGACGCACCGATCCTCCCTGCTAGCTCAGGAGGCGGACATCGCCGGACCTCGCGGCGGCTTCGATGCCGATTGCTACGCGGAGTCGCTTACTAGCGTCGGGCGCAGCGGGGTGTCATCCCGCGGCCGAGGTGTTGTCCTTGGCGTTGAAGAACCATGGGTCGAACGCCGGCGTCAGCGTCGGCTGGAAGGGCTTCATGCAGACCAAGCCGTCGTCGTTCTTGTCCCAAGCGGCCGCGAGGCCATCCAGAAATGCCTGCTCCTCTTCGGCCGGCACATCGAAGCCCGCGTCCTCGGTGGCTTGAAGCCATTCCTGCAGGGTCACTACTTCCCATCGCGAAGCCGCACTGCCGCAGCCGGCGTGGGGCTTGGCCGCCAGGGCGGTCGGCGTCAGTAGCAGTGCAGCCAGCGCAGCGAGAACGAAAGCAAATCCAACACGTCGCATGGATGGGCACCTCAAACCGGGTGCGGGTCGGGTTAGCCAGTGGCTCGACGCGATCCCCCCGCGGCCATGAATGTAGGGCCGCGCGTCATCGCTCCCCGCTGTCGCCATTATCGAGAGCGGTCAAGCGGCCAAGCCGCATCCGCCGCTATCCCGACGCACCTTCCCTCCCTGCTAGATGGGAGGGAAGCTACTTGGCGGGCTTCGTGGCGGCTCCGACTCCGAGTGCCAGTCGTCGTAGGTGTGCTCAGAAAGGGCGGATAACTCTGTGTCCCGAGTCAGATATCAACCGCTTACCGGACAGCTCGCGTGTCGCAGGAGCGTGGAGTGCGGGCATTTCGCCCGGACGTATCCGACCGTTTCACGAGGGCGATGATCGCCGCTCACCGTGACTGCCTTGGTGGCGCGCTACCCGGCCTCGTTGCGCGGGCGGCGGGCCGTGGCGGCGTACTCACCGGCCAGCCACTTGACAAACGCGATCGCCGGATAGCTCGGCTTGCACGGCCCGCTATGGCGCAGGTGCAAGGACGGCGCACAGCGCCTCCAGGTTCTCCTCGACCCGCAAGCCGGAGTCGGCGATCAACTCGAAGTTGAAGACCGGGTTGCCTTCCTCGTCGAGCACGGGGTTTCCCTCCTCGTCGAGGACCGGGGTCTCCTGGAAGACGAAACGGCCAGTGGCACCGATGACCGGGCCTTTGCCCTTAACGGTGACCAGCCGCAAGTTGCCATGGATTTCGACCTGCACGCCGCCGCCAGGCAGGGCAGTAGCCTTGTCCATGCCGGCGTCCACGAAGTGCAGCGTCGCGCTGCCGGCGGTCATCGAACCCACGACGCCGATGTTGAAGACCTCGCGCACGAAGTTGCCCTCGGCGTCGGTCCAGACACGCGAGATGGCATGGCCGCTAACGGTGATCCAGACGTCGAAGCCGCACGCGTCGGTGAGGAACTCGTCGAGGAACACCTCAGTGAAGTCATCGCGCTCGACCGTGGGCTTCGCGGCCGCCACGGGTATTGCGAACGCAGCCACTAGCAGAAGGGCAGCCAGCAGGGACAGGACGACGCGACGCATGGCACAGACACCTCATGTCTCGCGGGTCGGTTTCGCCAGTTGCTCGACGCGGTCCGTGGCGGCCATGGTTGGACCGCGCGTCTACGCCTCCCGCTTACACCGCTAGTTGTGCGCTCCACGGCCGATGCGCCGCCTCGGCCAAATGACGTAGCGCTCAGAACCCGGAACCACCGGAAACCAGCCCATGTGCCACGAGGTGGCATGGGCTCTGCATTAACGATGGGCGTCCACGGCAGTCGGGCCCCGCCCGACCAGCGGCCGTGTGATTCCACAGCTCGAACGGAGGGGTAACGTCCGGGCTTCCATCCGAGCAAGGGGGTAAGCGATGGTCATCTATTTCCTGGCCCTTGTATCGATCATCGTCGCGTGCACCCTCTTTGCGGTGATCGTCTTCACGTCGCTGGCAAGACCAACCACGCGGACGTAAGCGCTGGCCACGGATCGCGCCTCTCCGCGGGCTGTGCTGATTGCAGCCGAGGAACTCGCCCATCGCAACCGATCGGTCGCTACTGAATCGCGGCGAAGGCCGCTAAACCCGAACGATCGGTTCGATGGCCATCGACACAACGAGTTCGCCCGGGAGCTACCTGCGTCCGTCATGACGCAGAGGCCCCGGAGCTGCGAGGGTGCGCACGCACCGATCCGAAAGCCGCGACCAATTCGGGCCGGTAATGGCTAGGCCCCCGGACATCTCCCCTGTCGCCGCCACGCCCCATCGCTAACGCGAAGCCGCCCGTATCCTCGAGCACCGGTCCCGAACGTCGCGACCCGGTCGGCCGGGTATGGCGAGGCGCCGTGTGCCCTAGCCGGAGTCTGGGAACTCATAGGGTTAGTCGTCGCAGCGAAAGGCCTCGATCATCCCGACGGCCCAGGCACGGTCGGCCCAACCGGCTTGCCCGCGGCGCCGCCAGCAACACG
>JBHENV010000012.1:0-9933 GCA_046261895.1 Candidatus Limnocylindria bacterium | reverse complement strand
AGGCTGACCTGCGGGCGCGCGTCGTCGACCTGCTGAGCGCGCTCGGACAGGGAGACGTCGACGGCGACGCCTGGCTGGCGGAGCGGCGCGAACGGTGGATCATGGGGACTCCGGACGAGGCCCGTGACCGGGTGGCCGCCTTCGAGAGACAGGGCACGCAGCGCATCATGCTGCAGGACTTCCTGCCGCGCGATCTCGACCAGGTTCGGCTGATGGGACGCATCTTCGCGGTCTGACCGCCTTCGCCGGGGATCGGCGAAGTTGCGCTACACTCCCTCGATCGGGAACGCCCCGATATCTTCAGTACCTGAACCGACCGACGTGCCGATGCGCTGGCCTCGTAGCCGGCGCGATATCGCCCATACCGGGCTCCAACGCATGGGGGAGCCGACATGCCTGATCCTATCGTGGTCGCCGTCGTGGCGGCGCTCGCCGCCATCGGCGGCTTCGTCATCGGATTCCTCGCCCGCCGCGTGCTCAGCGGGCGCTCGGTCAAGCACGCCGAGCACTACGCCGAACGCCTCGTCGTCGAGGCCCGGGCCAAGCAGAAGGAGATCGTCCTCGAGGGAAAGGACGAAGCCCTGCACCTGCGTCGCGCCGCCGAGGAAGAGGGGCGCCAGCAGCGCCTCACGATCCAGCGCTCCGAGCGCCGACTCCTCGACCGCGAGGAGTCGCTCGATCGTAAGGTGGAGGCGTTCGAGCGGCGTGAGGAGGCGCTGGCCCATCGCCAGCAGGAGGTCGAGGTGGAGCTGCAGCGTGCGCACGATCTCCAGGAGCGCCACCTGGCCGAGCTCCAGCGAGTCTCCCGGCTGAGTGCCAGCGAGGCGCGCGAAGGCCTGATCGGTCAGATCGTCGACGAGGCCCAGGCTGAGGCGCAGCACCGCGTTCGAGAGATCGAGCGGCACGCACATGAGGAGGGCGAGGACAAGGCTCGCCGCGTCCTGACGACCGTCATGCAGCGGATCGCCGCCGATCACACCTCTGAGGCCACGATCACCGTCGTGCCGCTGCCGAACGAGGAGATGAAGGGTCGCATCATCGGCCGCGAGGGGCGCAACATTCGGGCGCTGGAGCAGGCGACCGGGGTCGACCTGATCATCGACGACACCCCCGAGGCGGTCGTGCTGTCCGGCTTCGACCCGGTGCGCCGCGAGGTGGCACGCATGACGCTGCTCAAGCTCATCTCCGACGGTCGCATCCATCCGGGGCGCATCGAGGAGACCGTGGCGAAATGCCGCTCCGAGATCGAGGTTGTCATGCGCCAGGCCGGTGAGCAGGCCGCGTACGACGCAGGCGTGCCGGGGCTGCACCCGGAGCTGATCAAGCTGATCGGTCGCCTCAAGTACCGCACCAGCTACGGACAGAACGTGCTCAACCATTGCGTCGAGACGTCGCGACTCTCCGGCCTGCTGGCGGCCGAGATCGGAGCCAACGTGGCCGAGTCCAAGAAGGGCGGCCTGCTGCACGATATCGGCAAGGCGGTCGACCACGAGGTGGAGGGCCCGCACGCCCTGATCGGCGGCGACATCGCCCAGCGCTTCGGCGTGAACCCGGTCGTCTGCAACGCCATCGCCGCGCATCATCAGGAGGTCGAGCAGGCATCGGTTGAGGCGACGGTCGTGCAGATCGCGGACGCGATCAGCGCATCGCGGCCGGGAGCGCGCGGCGAGAACCTCGACAACTATGTCAAGCGCCTCGACGACCTCCAGCAGATCGCGCTCAGCTTCCCCGGCGTCGAGCGCTGCTTTGCGATCCAGGCCGGCCGCGAGATCCGCATCTTGGTACGGCCGGAGGACATCGACGACCTCGCCTCCAGCCGGTTGGCCCGCGACGTCGTCAAGAAGATCGAGGAACAGCTCCAGTACCCCGGTCAGATCAAGGTGACCGTGATCCGAGAGACGCGCGCCGTCGACTACGCGCGGTGAGTGGTGGGGTCCGCATCTGCGTCATCGGCGACATCATCGGCAAGCCCGGCCGGCTTGCGGTCATGCAGCTGCTCCCGGATCTACGCCGTGAGCTGAATCTCGACCTCGTCATCGCGAATGGCGAGAACACGGCGGCCGGCGCCGGGCTGACGCCCAGCCTGGCGGAGGAGCTGCTGGGCGGTGGCATCGACGTCATCACCTCGGGAAACCACATCTGGGACAAGCGCGAGATCTACGACTATCTCGACACCGATCGGCCCGTCCTGCGTCCGATCAACTACCCCGATGAGGCGCCCGGTCGCGGCTGGCTGGTTCATCACGCCGATGACGGCACAGAGGTGGCGGTCATCAACGCCATGGGCCGCGTGTTCATGAACCAGCTGGATTCGCCGTTCACGAAGCTCGACGAGCTGCTCGACGAGTCGGCCGAGCCATTGCCGCCGGTGCGGATCCTGGACTTCCATTGCGAGATCACATCGGAGAAGAACGCGATGGGCTGGTACGTGAACGGGCGGGTGTCAGGGGTCGTCGGCACCCACACGCACGTGCCGACCGCGGATGCCCGGGTGCTGCCCGGCGGGACGGCGTACATCAGTGACATCGGCATGACCGGGCCGCGCGACTCCGTCATCGGCTTCTCGCTCGAGACGGTGCTGCCACGCTTCACTCGCCATCTGCCGACCCGATTCGCGGTGGCCGTCGGCCCGGTCTCGTTCAACGCGGTCGTCATCACCGCCGACCCGGCGACCGGTCGGGCGAGCGCCATCGAGCAGGTGCAACGCCTGATCGAGGTGTGAGGCGGGGCACGGCGGGATTGACCAGACCAGTTGACCGGGCCAACCGCCGGGTGCCCATCATCGGCATCGTGGGGCCGACCGCCTCAGGCAAGACCGATCTCGCGCTCGCGCTCGCTCGCAGCTGGCCGGTCGAGATCCTGGCCGCCGACTCGCGCCAGGTCTACCGTGGCATGGATATCGGCACCGCCAAGCCGGATGCCGCTGCGCGCGCTGCGGTCCCGCACCACCTGCTCGACCTTGTCGACCCCGACGAGCCGTTCAGCGTTGCGCTGTGGGTCGACATCGCGCGGCCCCTTCTTGCCAAGATCGGCCGCCGCGGACGACTCCCGATGCTGGTCGGTGGGACGGGCCTCTACCTCGCTGCCTTGCTGGATGGGCACGACTACGCCTCGCAGCCGGCATCCCCCGAGCTGCGCGCTCGACTCACCGACGATCTCGAAACCGAAGGGCTCGAAGCGCTTGGCGCACGGTTGACGGCGGCCGCCTCCGAGGTGGCGAGGCTGACAGACCTGCGCAACCCGCGCCGAGTGCTCCGGGCCATCGAGCGAGCGGAGGCGGGGGGTGGGGGAGCGGTGGGCTCGAGCCAGCCGTACGGGGGACGCGTCGCGCTCATCGGCATCAGCCGACCGCGTGAGGTGCTGTACCGGCGCATCGACGATCGCGCCGAGCAGCTTTTCGCGACCGGTCTGCTCGACGAAGTACGCCGTCTCCGAGAGGCCGGGTATGGTCCGGAGCTGCGACCTATGGGCGGCCACGGCTACCGCGAGGCAGCTCGTCACCTGGCGGGGGAGTGGTCGCTGCAAGAGGCAATCGAGGTGACGGCGCGCCGTACGAGGCAATACGCCAAGCGTCAGCTCACCTGGTTCCGGCGCGACCCTCGCATCATGTGGCTCCCCGCCGGCGACGAACCGGCCGACGATCCCAACCTCATTGAGCGCGCTGACGCGCTCATCCGGGCGGCGCTGGGCTAGGCAGCGGCTCCTGTCCACCGTATGAGCGAGCCACCCATTGGATGGTCAACCGGGCGGGTGGCCATCGAGCCCAATGTCCTGTGCTCGGCTACCATGGGCCGGACAGATGACTGACCGCGCACGCATGATCGACCTCACCATGCCGATCGAGCGCGCCTTCCTCATCGGCCTCGACGATCCCGGTGACCGGCGCTGGCCGGTGGAGCGCTCGCTCGCAGAGCTCGGAGCCCTGGCCGAAACGGCCGGCGCGACCGTGGTCGGCAGCGCCTCGCAGCGGCGACCGGCGCCACACCCGGTCTGGTATTTCGGCAAGGGCCGGGCGGCCGAGCTGATCGACGACAAGGCGGCGAGCGACTTCAACGTGCTCATCGTCGACGACGAGCTCGCTCCGAACCAGCAGCGCAGCCTGGAGACACTGCTCGACTGCAAGGTCCTCGACCGCTCCGCGTTGATCATCGACATCTTCGCCCGCCACGCCAGGACGAAGGAGGGCCGCCTCCAGGTCGAGCTGGCCGCGCTCGAATACCACCTGCCGCGGCTGACCCGGCTCTGGACGCACCTGTCGCGCACCGCCGGCGGCATCGGCACGCGAGGGCCGGGTGAGAGCCAGCTGGAGACGGACCGCCGCCTGGTTCGCGACAAGATCAAGAAGGTCAAGGCAGATCTGGCGGACGTGGAGAAGCACCGGGGCACGGCCGCTCGGCAGCGTGAGCGCAACCAGGTCACCAGCGTCGCGCTGGTCGGCTACACCAATGCCGGCAAGAGCACCATCCTCAACGCCCTGGCCGATGCGGACGTGTACGCGGCCGACATGCTCTTCGCCACGCTGGACCCGACCAGCCGCCAGGTCTCGCTGCCGAACGGCCAGCAGGTCGTGATCACCGATACGGTGGGCTTCATCAATAAGCTGCCGCACGACCTGGTCGACGCGTTCCGGGCAACCCTCGAGGAGGTGATGCGCGCGGATCTGCTGCTCGAGATCGTGGACGCCGCCGACCCCGACTTCGTCGGTCAGCAGGCAGCGGTGCAGACCGTGCTCGACGAGCTGGGCGCGGGTGACAAGCCGCGCATCACCGTCTTCAACAAGATCGACCTGCTTGCCGCGGACAGCGATGCCGCTCCATCCACCGATCGAGCCATCTTCGTCAGCGCCGTGACCGGCGCCGGCCTCGACCCCCTGCGCGAGCGGATGGCGGATGCATTGCGCGGCCAGATGGTGGCCGTCGACGCCGTCGTGCCGTACGAGCGTGGCGAGCTGGTGGCTCGCGCCCGGACGTCAGGAGAGGTCGAGGAGCGCTATGAAGAGCGCGGCGTTCGCGTCAGCGGGCACCTGCCGCAGTCGATTGCCGCCGAGCTGACCGCTGCCGGGCGCACCGCACCCCGACGCAGCACCCCGACACGCTGAGCGATCCGGGTGCCACAGCTGCCGTGGCTCCGCGATGAGCTGCTCGAGATGACCGCCCGCGAGCTGGCGGCGGCGGATGCCTTCTTCGCGCGCTGTGCCGAGGAGCCGGCGCTCGACAAGGAGCTCGAGCGACGCCTGGAAGGTCCCGTCACGCCGCTCATCGTGGCGCTCGACGCCTGGGAGGAGGCACCGCCGGAGGCGACCACACTGCTCGCCGTCAACGAGGCGAACGTGGCCCGCTTCGACACGCTCGTCGAGGAAGCCGGAGCCTGGCCGGGGCTGAGGCTGGTCGGCGCCGATGGGACGGACTCGGCGTGGATGCTGGCGCAGCATGCCGACCGCGCCAACGAGGTCCGGAGCTCATGGCTCCCGCTGCTCGCCAACGCCGTCGAGACCGGGGACGCGGACCCGCGGCACCTCGGCACGCTGACGGACCGGATCGCGGCGGTCGCCGGCGAGCGCCAGACGTACGGCACCATCGTCCTGATCGCCGACGACGGCGAGCCCGAGTTCCCGCTGCCGGTGGCCGATGCCGGCCGCCTCGAGGCGCGACGCGCCGAGCTCGGCCTGCCGTCGTTGGACGCCGAGGCTTTGTACCTGGCCGATGGCGACTTCATTCCGTACGGGCCGGATCGCGGGTCGAATCCAGTCAACCAATGGCCGATGGTTGTGGAGGGCCACGTCTCGGTCGAGGCCGTGCTCGAGGGCGACGTGCGGCCCGTGCGTCGCATCTGGGCGACGAGGCCCGGCGACCGACGGTTCGGCCGGTTGCGCGCGCTCGCCCGGGAGCGTGGCGTGGTCATCGACCAGGTGGGGGCCGAGGCGATCGACGAGCTGGCCTCGGGGCGCTCGCACGGCGGAGTGATCGGGCTCGTCGGGCCGCGACGGCCGCTCAGCGTGGGAACGCTGCTCGCGGAGGTGGGGGAGGGGTCGATCATCGTGATGCTCGATGGCATCGAGGATCCGTTCAACTTCGGTCAGGCGGTGCGAGCCCTGTACGCCGCTGGCATCGACGGGCTCGTCGTACGGCGCAGCTGGGAAACCGCCATTGCCACGGTGACGCGTGCGTCGGCCGGCGCCAGCGAGCTGATGCCCACGGCCGTCACGGCCTCCGCGGAGGAGGCGGGCGCGGCCTGCAGGCGTCTCGGGATGCGAGTGGCCTGCGCCGTGGCCGCCGACGATGCGGTCGAGCTTGGGGAGACCGACCTGAGCGGCGGCATGTTCGTACTCATCGGTGGAGAACGGCGCGGGGTGACGCGGTCGTTCGTCGAGCAGGCGGATCTGCGGATCAGGATCGGCTACGGTCGCGAGCGAGCGCCGGAGCTCGGTGCGGCGACCTCGGCGGCGATCATCGGCTTCGAGGCGCTGCGTCAGCGGCGGATCCCGGCCTAGAAGACTCGGCGGCCCGCCAGGCGATCGGCATGGGGCCGCGCGACGGTCGGAGCCGACAGACGGCGCCACGCGCGCTCACGGATCGACAGCCCGACGAAGAGATAGAGCGCAGAGAGCGCCACCAGCACTCCGTATCCGACGGCCAGAGGACCGAGCTCGCCGCCGATGGCGGTTCCGCCGATCATGGAGATGCTGCCGAACCCGAGCCCGGTGATGGCTACTGACCAGAGTGTGTGTCGCATGCCCATGAGGCTACCGGCTGGACGGGTGAAGATGGATAGGACCTTCGGTGCGCTCTGGCAGGACGTCTGAGAGAGCTTCGGCCGAGCACCACGGCCGGCAGCTACTCACTCGCGGCCCCCTCTCGGCTCACTTCCGCAAATGTATGTTATGTGATCTTGGCCGGAATGCCCAGCACATTGCTGGCGCTGACCGGGCGGCTGAGGCCCTTGATCTCGATCTCACCGACCGACTGGACGTCCGCGACATCCTCGACCATGCCGGCCGCACGCTGGCTGAGCAGGATCTGGTTGGCAGTGGCCTGGCTGCTCAGACGGGACGCCAGGATGACCACGTTGCCGATGGCCCCGTAGTCGTAGCGGCCCTCGAAGCCGATGCGGCCCAGCGTGGCGTAGCCGACGGCGATGCCGACGCCGAATCCCAGCTCATAGCCGCGCTTGCGCCAGCCGGTGGCGATCGGCTCGAATCGTTCGCGCATGGCGACCGCCATGCGGACGGCGCGCTCGACGTGATCGTCCTGCGTGACCGGATCGTTGAAGAAGATCATGACCCCGTCGCCGGCGAAGTGCTCGAGCGTCCCGCCGTGCTCGATGATGGCATGGCCCATCATGCGGTGATACTCGCCCAGGACTCCGAACAGCTCCTCGGGATCGGCCTGCTCCGCGAAGGTCGTGAAGCCACGCAGGTCGCAGAAGGCGACGGTGATCAGTCGCCGATGTCCCGCCAGCAGGTGTTCACCCTCGGGCGACGAGACCAGCGCCGCGATCTGCGGCGAGAGGAAGCGGCTCAGCTCGGTCTTCTGGCGCTCGATCGTCTCGGTCAGCAGACGCTGCTGCTCGATATGCTCCAGCTCCAGGTCGCGGAGGTGCTTCGCCGCCAGTGATGCGCTGAGACGAGCGGCGAGGATGCGCGGGTTGATCGGCTTCGGGAGGTAGTCGGTGGCCCCGAGCTCGATGCAGCGGACGACGCTCTCGAGCTCCTCGATCCCCGAGACCATGATCACCGGGATGTGACGGGTCGTGTCGTCGGCCTTCATCGCGGCCAGCGTCTCGTAGCCGTCGAGCTCGGGCATCACCACGTCGAGCAGGACCACGTCGATGGCCGTGGCGTGGGCACGGAGCAGGTCGAGGGCCTCGCGCCCGTTCTCGGCCTCCAGGACCTCGATGTGCATGCCGCTCAGCTGGCGGGCCAGGACGAGCCGGTTGACCCGGCTGTCATCGACGACCAGCACGACACCCGGCCCCTTCACGAGCCGCCTCCGCGCTCGATCCAGGCGCGCAGCATGGCCCCGGCCTCTCCCCATGCCTGCCGAAGCCCGGCGACATGCTCCCCGGCCGCCGTGTCGAGAGTGCCGGACCGGCCGGCGGTCTCGAGGATGCGAGCAAGCGCCGCGAGGCGTTCGGCCCCAACCGTCGCGCTGCTCGACTTCAGCGTGTGTGCGGGGCGCACCACTGCGGGCGCGTCACCCGCGGCCACGGCCGCCTCGACATCGGCGACGTGGCTCTCGCCGTCGGCGAGGTACGCCTCGATGAGCTCCACGACGAATGACCGATCTCCCTGCACAGAGGAGCTGAGCTCGTCGAGGACGGACTCGTTCAGGACGTCAGGATCGGACTCGTTCACGAGCGCACCCGCTTTCGCGCTTTCGGAGCCGGCCGGTCGGCGATGGGCGCCCGCTCGAGCGCGGCCGCCAGGTCGGCCGGACGGATCGGCTTGCTGATGTAGTCGTTCATGCCGGCCGCCAGGCACGCCTCGCGGTCTCCTGCCATGGCGTTCGCGGTCATGGCCACGATCCACACCGGTTGCTCGGGCCACCGACCGCGGATCCGTCGGGTCGCCTCCAGCCCATCGAGCTCCGGCATCTGGACGTCCATCAGCACGACGTCGAACGGCTCGCGAGCCAGCGCGTCGATCGCCTGGATGCCGTCATTGGCGACCGCGGGCTGGAATCCCATCTGCGCCAGGAGCCGCAGGGCCAGCTTCTGGTTGACCGGATTGTCCTCGGCCAGCAGGATGCGTAGCGGGTGCCGCTCCCCCAGCGGCGCGCCTCCGCCGTCAGGCGTGACGCCGACCGCGGGGCGGGCCAGGGTTGCGCCGAGCACCACGGTGGCGATCGTATCGTGCAGGGCCGACGGCTTGACCGGCTTGGCGAGCCAGGCGGCGAGCGGCGTCCCCTCCCGTTCTCGAAGGCCGATCGACGAGAGGATGACGACCGGCATCGGCTGCCGACCACCGTCAACCGGCAGAGCGGCGATCCGCTCAGCCAACGCGAGGCCATCGAGGTCCGGCATGAGCAGGTCAAACAGCGCGATGTCGAAGCGCTCGCCGCCGGTGACCCAGCCCAGCGCCTCCAGCGGCGAGCCGGTCTCGCGGGGGACCATCCCCCACCGGGCGGTCTGGGCCACGAGGATGCGCCGGTTCGTGGCATTGTCGTCGACGATGAGGACAGTCTTGCCCGCCAGGTCAGCCTCGATCCGGCTCGGCCGGCTGGGAACCACGGCGTCGGGCGCGGCGACCGGCATGCGGGCCACGAGATGGAAGACGCTCCCCTCCCCCGGCTGGCCGCTGCTCTCGGCCGTCAGCTCGCCGTCCATCAGCTCCGCGAGGCGCCGGCTGATGGCCAGCCCGAGGCCGGTCCCCCCATACCGACGGGCAATCGACGCGTCCACCTGGCTGAACGACTGGAACAGCTTGCTCATCGCGTCCTGCGGGATGCCGATGCCGGTGTCGCGCACGTCGATGCGGATCTCCCAGCGCATCGGTCCGCGGCGCGCGGCCTGCTCGATCGCCGAGCCGGCGACCGTGATCAGAATCTCGCCGCGCTCGGTGAACTTCACGGCGTTCGACAGGAGGTTGAGGAGCATCTGACGCAAGCGTCCCGCATCGCCGATGAGGTTGAGCGGAAGGTCCTCGTCGAGCGCATAGATGAGCTCGAGCCCCTTCCTGGCGGCGGACGGGGCGAGGATGTCGAGCGAGGCCTCGACCGTCTCGCGCAACACGAACGGCCGCGCCTCCAGCTCGACGCGTCCGGCCTCGATCTTGGAGAAGTCCAGCACGTCGTTGATGATGGTGAGCAGCGCGTCGCCGGACGTCCGGATGGTCTCCGCGAACTCGCGCTGCTCGTCGTCGAGCTCGGTGTCGAGCAGGATGCCGCTCATGCCGATGACCGCGTTGAGCGGCGTCCGGATCTCGTGGCTCATGGC
>JBHENV010000011.1:0-7509 GCA_046261895.1 Candidatus Limnocylindria bacterium | reverse complement strand
GATGACGATCGGGGCCCGATCGATCGACAGGATCCACGCATCGGCGTAGCTGTAGGTCTCGAAGATGAGCTGGTCGCCCTCCTCGAGCAGGAGGCCGAACATCGCGGCGCTGATGAGCTCCAGGAACGGCAGGCGGCCGCGCCGCAGCGCAAGCCAGGAGGCGAGCACGAAGAAGGTCGCCGCGGCGACCTCGAGCAGCAGGTAAACGGGATCCACCACCGGATCATAGGAGAAGGCGCCGGAGTGAATGAGTTCATCGATCGGCCCTTCGGACGCCGGCGGCCTGGATCGTAGAATGCGAGGCATGACCGAGGAGCCCGCATGAACGATCTGGCGCTCGGCGTGCGCCACGTTCGCGTCCTGCGCGCGGAGGAGCTGCGCGATGGCGAGCTCGTCCCGGTCGAGATCGACGGGACCCCGGTCGTGCTGGTGCGCCATCTCGGCGAGTTCTTCGCGGTTCAGAACAACTGCAGCCACCGCGACTTTCCGCTCTCCGAGGCCGGCTTCGACCCGCGGGACGGGGTGCTGGTATGCGCCTGGCATGGCGGCTGTTTCGACGTCCGCAGCGGGCGCGCCGTGGTGCCGCCCGCCGCCGACCCGGTCGAGACGTTTGCGGTCCGCGTCACCGATGGATGGGTCGAGATCGCCCTGACCGGCAGCCTGGCTCGAGACCTCGGAGCTGCCTGAGGACCGATGCGGATCGAGGCGCTCCTGTTCGTCAACTGGATCTTCTGGGTCGGGCTCGCCGCCGGGACGCTCCTCGTCGTCGGGCTGAGTGAGCTGCTGGGGGGCACGACGCGGGGCTATCGGCTGTTCATGGCCTGGTTGCTGGTCCCGCTGGCCGCCATCGTGGTGGCCAGCGACCTGGCGCTGCCCGCCGGCGTGGAGGCCTCGGCCACAGTCGAGGTGCGCCGGCCGTTGACGCTCGTGTTCGCCGCAGGGTGCGTCTCCTACCTCGTCGCCTCCATCGCCAGGTGGCCGCGGACGGGGCTGGCGGTCGGCAGCGGCCTGGTCGGCCTTGCGGCGCTCGTGGTGCTTGCCGCGGCCGGCGGGAGCCACAGCGCACCGCTCTTCGCCGGGCAGCTCGTGCTCGCGGCGCTCGCCCTCGGCGCGGTCAACGCGGCCATGCTGCTCGGCCACTGGTACCTCGTCACGCCGAAGCTGTCGCCGGCGCCGCTGCGGAGGATGATGTGGCTGCTGATCGGCTGCCTCGTGCTACAGGGCGTTGCCTTCACCGCGGCGCTGCTGGTGGTCAGCACGGATCCCGTCGCCGGCGGCCTCGGCTGGCTCACGTGGCTGCGGCTCACCGCCGGCATCCTGCTGCCGATGCTGATCACGGTCCTCGCCATCCTGGCGTCGCGGGCGGCGTCGTTGCAGGCATCCACCGGCCTGCTCTACATCGGTCTGGCGTTGATCATGGCGGGCTCGATCGCCGGGTCGAGCATCACCTACCTCACCGGCATCCCGGTCTAGCACGCATGCGCGTCGAGGTTCGCTGCTTCGCCACATTGCGCGAGCTTGCGCAGGACCGATGCGAGCTGCTGCTCGACGACGACGCGACCGTGGACGACGCGTGGACCGAGATGGCGGTTCGCTTTCCGGACCTCGCGCCACACCGTCCGTACGTGCGGGCCGCGCGCAACGGCGCTCACGCGGGGTGGGACGACGGCCTGGCCGATACCGACGTGATCGCGTTCCTGCCTCCGGTCAGCGGCGGGGCGACGACCGCGCTCCTCCAGGGCCCGATCGACGTGGATGCGCTGGAACGGGCGGTCATGCGCAGCGGGCATGGCGCTCTCGTCACGTTCGTTGGGCGCGCGCGCGATCGGGCCGATGATGGCCGCGCCGTGATCGAGCTCGAGTACGAGGTCTACCCCGAGATGGCGGCCACGGTGCTCGCCGAGATCGCGTCGGAGGCGGAAGGGCGGTGGAAGGTTACCGTCGCCGTCGTGCATCGCCACGGCCTCGTTCCGTTGGGGGACGCCGCCGTCGCGATCGTCGCGGCGGCGATGCATCGCGCCGAGGCGTACGAGGCGAATCGCTTCGTGATCGAGGCGATCAAGGAGCGCCTGCCGATCTGGAAACGGGAGCGCTTCGCGGACGGCAGCGAGTGGAAGCGCCCCGGCGCATGATCAGGCGAGTGCTCGTGGTCCTCGGCCTTGCCCTGGTCGGCGTGGTGGGGCTCATCGGCGTCGAGCTGTTCATGCTCTCCCGGCGAGAGTACCTGCCGAGCGATCCGGGCTACCGGATCGATGCCAGCGTGGAGCCTTCCTCCGGGTCATCCGAGCCGCCGGCCGTGCGTCTGGCCGTGCTCGGCGACTCCACGGTGGCGGGTGTTGGGTCGCCGACCGAGCTCGAATCGCTGCCGGTGCTCGTCGCGCAGCGCGTGGCGGATGCTGTCGGCCGCCCGGTGGAGGTTGCGGGGTTCGGGATCTCCGGGGCGCGCACCTCCACCCTCACGACGGAGCAGCTGCCGCTCGAGGGACAGTTCGACGTGATGGTGCTGGTGATCGGCTCCAACGACGCGACCCACGCCACGCCGTGGCCGGACCTTCGTCGGCAGACGGTCGAGATGCTCGATCGCGCAACCGAGAGCGGCGCGACCGTGATCCTGGCCGGGACACCGCGCTTCAATGGCACCGAGATCATCCCCGAGCCGCTGCGGACGATGGTTGACCGCTACTCCGGCATCCTCCGTGACGAGCAGCGCGCGGCGGCTGCCGGCTTTCGCAGGGTCCGATTCGTCGACCTCGCAGCGGACGCCAGTCCACGTTTCGAAGGGCGCCCGGACGCGACGAGTGCGGACGGCTTCCATCCATCCCCGATCGGCTATGGGTTCTGGGCGGATGCCATCTCTCCGGTCGTGGCCGAGGCGCTGGCCTGCGGCTGAAGGGCGAGGAGCCAGCGTTCAGCCTCCTCCGGTGAGCGCAGCCTCACGGTACGCAGGGCGGGATAGGCGGCCAGCTCGGCGGACATGGTGCGCCGGCGTCGCCGATGGGTGCTGAGAATCCACCACAGCAGGCCGTCGCGGCGCACGAGGTGGCCGAGACGTTCGCGATTGCCGGTGTTCGGCCAGAACTCTTCCCGGGTGCGGAGGCGCCGCAGCGTGCGGCGAGCCCATCGGTTGAGGACGGTCCTCATCGGGTAGTCGAGCCAGACGATCGTGTCGGCACGCGACCAGGTCAGGTCCCGAACCGATGAATAGCCGCCGTCGAGCACCCAGCGGTCGCCTGCGACCGCCTCCGCCACGCGCGATCGGAACAGCTCGGCAGGAACCGGCGTCCAGCCCTGTCCCCAGAAGAGGGCATCGAGCTCGACGACTGGGAGCCCGAGCCGCCGGGCGATGGCCCGCGAGAGGGTCGTCTTGCCCGAACAGCTGGTGCCGGTGACGCGGATGCGCTCCATCAGGGCTCAGCCTAGCCGACGCCCGTGGCGTGCAACGACCGTCCGGGAAAGGCACAATGCCGCACGTATGGCCACCCCCAAGCCGGGCGAGATTCGCTGCCCGACCTGCCACCGCTCGACGGCTCCCGCCGCCTTCTGCACGCAGTGCGGATCGGCGATTCCGTCCGATGCGCGGATCCGCCCGCGCGGCATGGACCGCGACGAGCTCCAGGATCGGATCCGCGCCCGGCGCTCCGGCGCCGATCCGTATCGCCGCGGTGGGATGGCCGATGAGGGCACCGGAGGCTACCAGCGATTCGAGCCCGAACCGGACGATGCACGCGCTCGCCGCAGCCGTGGCGCCGACGAGCGGCGCCGGGATGCGCTGGACGAGGCAGCAGCTGCCCGAGCTGCGGCCGCGGCCGGCACCGGAGCGGCCGCTTCGTCCGACCGGCCGGACATCACCCGCGAGCACGACGATTGGATGGGCCGCTCGTCCGCCGCCAAACCCCCTCCGCCGCCGGCGCAGGCCGCGGCCGCGGCACCGACGCCTGATGAGCCGGTTCATGTCGACAACTACGACGAGACCGCCTATGACGACACGGCATACCCCTACGAATACGACGACTGGGACGATGATCGAGGCCGGCGCTCATCGGGCGCGGGAGCGTTCGCCATCCTCGGCTTCCTGGCGCTCGGCGTGCTGGCCCTCGTCGGCGGGGCCGTCCTTGCCGGCGTCTTCAATGGCGAGCCGGGCACCGGCAGCGTGGACGCCACCCCGACCCCCAGCGCGTCGATCGCGGGGAGCCTCGCCCCGAGCGGCGGCGCCAGCGCGGCACCCAGCGCCTCTGGCAGCGCCGCCGCAACCGGGGAGCCTCCGGCCAGCGGCGATCCGGTCGTCTTTCCCGACGGCTTCACCGCGGAAGCGCAGCCCTGTCTCCCCGGCTCTGCGGATCTCGATGGCTGCGAGAGCAACGGCGCGGCCAACGCCGGGGCCGTCGATATGTGGATCGGCTTCCAGAACGGCAACGCCGACGACGTCCTTGGCGTGACCCTGATCGGCCCGGACGGCTCGACGATCAGCGACGGGTCGCTCGAGCTGGCCGACATCGGCTGCGTTGCGCCATGCGGCGGCTACTCGCGCTTCCCCTTCAGCGGGCTCCGCCCGGGTCGGTACCAGGTGGAGGTCACCCGCAACGGCGAACGAGCCGCATCGACGAGCTTCGAGGTCACCTAGGTTAGCCGCCGCATGGCCTCCCACCTGCAGGTAGCATCTCCATCATGTCCGGGTCCACCTTCGAGCAACTGCGCCTCCCGGCAGCACTGCTCCTCATCGTGATCGCTGCCTTCGTCTTCTGGCCGCGGGGGGACGGCCAGGCCTCGTCCGTCCAGGCGACGCCGACCCCCACCGTCGTCGCCGGGCAGCCCGGCGGACAGGTCGTCGCCCCGACGGTCGAGCCTCCGCCGCCGACCCCGATCCCGACGCTCAGCTCGCCGCCCAGCGCCGCGCCGACACCAGTCGCGACGCCAGTCGCGACGGCCGATCCGACGCCCGTGCCCGAGCCGCCCGCAGCGGCGCAGGATGGGTTCACAGCCGAGCTTCTCGTCTGCCAATCGATCTCGGGCGCGACCTGTAACGGCCAGCTCGCCAACGTGCCGCCGAACGTCGGCTCGGTCACGGCGCTCGTCCGATTCACCGGCGCCAACGGTGGCGACGTCATCAACGCGATCCTTCGCGGGCCGAGCGGCACGTTCGACGGCGGCATCTACTCGCTCCAGGGCGGAGGGGACGGCTACTACTACGCGACGTTCGGGATGCAGGGCCTCGAGCCGGGGGACTACATCGTCACGGCCACCCGCAACGGTGATGAAGTGGCCACCACCGGATTCGCCAAGCGAGGCGGGTAGCTAGCCGCCTCCCGACGAGTCGCTGCTGCCACCCAGCCGCGCGATCGGCGCGGCGCCGGACGCACGCCGCCTCGCGGCCAGCGCGCTGATAGCCTCCAGCACGCAGCGGTGCGCGGCTGCGGCCGTCACCTCGGCCTGGTCGAATGGCGGCGAAACCTCCACCACGTCCATGCCGACCAAGTCCACGGAGCCGACGATCTGCCGCACGGCGCGCAGCAGCTCACGGGTGAGGATGCCGCCGGGCTCGGGCGTGCCGGTGCCCGGGGCCATGCCGGGGTCGATGACGTCGATGTCGAGCGAGAGGTAGATCAGCTCCGGGCCATCGAGCGCCTGGGCGATGGCATCGGCGACGACCGCCTCCGCACCGCGCTCCTCGATCTCGGTCATGAGGTGCCAGCGCATGCCCTGCTCGCGCATCCACTCGAGCGTCTCCGTGCCCGGCCAGTAGCCGCGCAGGCCGACCTGGACGAAGTTGCGTCCCGCCACCGCCCCGGACTCGATCAACCGTCGCATCGGCGCGCCGTGCGATCGGAGCGTGCCCCAGGTCGAGTTGGCGGCGTCGGCATGCGCGTCGAAATGCACGATGCCGAGGCCGCGTGGCGTGACATGCCGCGCCACGGCGGAGGCGGCAGGAAACGTGATCGAGTGGTCGCCACCGAGGATGATCGGGATGGCGCCGGACTCTGCCACCTCGAGCACCTTGCGCTCGATGAGGGCGTGCGCGCGCTCGATGTTCATCGGCGTCACCGGCGCGTCGCCGGCGTCCACCACGTTGAGCCAGTCGTACGGCTCGATCCCGAGCTGGAGCGAGTTGATCGGGCCGGAGTGGTAGCTCGCCTGGCGAATGGCGCGCGGCCCGAAGCGGGCACCCGGCCGGTGGCTGACAGCGTCGTCGAACGGAGCGCCGACGATGGCCACATCGGGTCGTTCCGCGGCGAGTGCTGCCGCGTCGGGAATCCATGGAAGCTTCTGGAAGCTCCCAAGGCCAACGTAGGCGGGCAGGTTGAAGTCGTCGTAGGCGGTGTACGCGTCGTCCGCGGCGGGGCCCTGGTCGTTCATGCCGCGCCCGGTCCGGGGCCTCTCGTCGGTCATGGCGCAGCTGCGCTCACCTCCGGCGGATCGGGAGGGCGCCGTCGCGGTGCGGAGCAGGCCCATCCGGGCCACGATGCTAGCACTACCATCGGCACCGATGAGCGATGACCTCACCTACACCGTGGACCAGGCGCGCGAGCTGCTCCCGCTGATCCGTGGGACGCTCCTCCAGCTGGCCGTGGAGCGCCGTCGGGCGGACGATGCGCATGATGCGCTGCACCATCGGCTGCGCGGGGACGGTGATGTTCCGGAGGAGCGAGCCCGGCTGGAGGCCACGACCGCCGAGCTGCGGACCAGGGTGCGTGAACTGCTCGAGCACCTGGAGTCGCTCGGCGTGGTCGTCCGCGACCTGGAGGCCGGCCTGGTCGACATTCCGACCGTCCGCGGCGGCGAGGCCGCCTGGCTCTGCTGGCGACTGTCCGACCCGGAGCTGGCGTTCTGGCACACCACGCGGGAGGGCTTCAGCACCCGGCGGGCGTTGTGAGCGGGACGGTGGTCGTCGTCGGTGACGCCCTGCTCGACGTGACAGTACGGCCCGCGACGCCGATGCGCCCGGGCGCCGACGTGCCGGCCCAGGTTCGCGTCGGCTGCGGCGGGCAGGGTGCGAACCTGGCGGTGCGGCTTGCCCGCCAGGGGATCGGCGTGGAGCTCACCTGTGGCTCGGGTGACGATGCTGCCGCCTCCCTCGTGTCCGATGCCCTGCGCGCCGAAGGAATCCGACTCCACCCCGTGGCCGTCTCGGCGACCGGCACGGTCGTCATCCTCCTCGACGCGGCGGGGGAGCGGACGATGCTGAGCCAGCGCGTCCCCTTCGCCGCCGGCAGCACGGTCCCCGTGGCGGCGTGGACGGTGATCTCCGGCTACTGCCTGCTCGAGGCCGCTGCGGTTCAGCTCGCGCGCGCCGTCGCCGAACGGGCAACGCGGCGTGTCGTGGTCGGCTGCACGGTGCCCGCCTCGTCGCGGACCGGTTGGCGGAACGCTGTTGCGGCCCTTCGGCCGCACTTGCTCATCCTGAATCGCGAGGAGGCGGCGGCCATGGAGCCGATCGATGAGCTCACCACGGGAAGCATCGTGACGGCCGCCGACCTCGTCACGGCCTCCATCGGCGAAGCCGCGGTGTCGGTC
>JBHENV010000010.1:0-16806 GCA_046261895.1 Candidatus Limnocylindria bacterium | reverse complement strand
CTGGATGATCACGGTCTTGCCGGTGCCCGCACCGCCGAAGACGCCGACCTTGCCGCCGCGGCGAAACGGGGCGATCAGGTCGATGACCTTGATGCCGGTCTCGAAGACCTGCGCCTCCGTCTCCATCTGGTCGAACGCGGGGGGGTCGCGATGGATCGGCAGGCTCTTCTCCGCCTTCACCTCGCCCTTCCCATCGATCGGATGACCGAGCACGTCGAACACGCGGCCGAGCGTGGCCTCGCCGACCGGCACGGTGATCGGAGCGCCGGTGTCGACCGCGTCGAGCCCGCGCGCCAGACCATCGGTCGTCGACATCGCCACCGCACGCACCCAGTTGTTGCCGAGGTGCTGCTGGACCTCCACGACCAGCGTGTCGTCACCGGTGTCCGCGCCCCCCTTGCTGGGCCGCGTGATGGTCAGCGCGTTGTAGATGTCGGGCAGATCGCCCGGCGGAAACTCGACGTCGATCACGGGGCCCGTGATCTGGATCACCTTACCGGTCGCCATCGGTGTGTTCTTCTCCTCTGCCTAGCCGAGCGCTTCCGCGCCGGAGGCGATCTCGATCATTTCGCGGGTGATGGTCGCCTGGCGCGTCTTGTTGTAGACGAGCGTCAGGTCGCCGATGAGCTCATTTGCGTTGTCCGTCGAGTTGCGCATGGCGATCATGCGCGCCGACTGCTCGGACGCATTGTTCTCGAGCACGGCCCGATAGATGCCGATCGCCACGTAGTGCGGCAGCAGCCGCCGGAGAACGGCTTGAGCTGACGGCTCGAACAGGTATTCGTCATTGGTGCGCTCCGCCTCCTCCGCCATGGCCGGACTGACGACCGGCAGGATGGTGAAAATCTCCGGCTTCTGGGCGAGGGTCGAGACGAAGGTGCTGTACGCGATATCGATCTCGTCGTACCTCTCGGCCAGGAAGTCCTCCACCACCAGCCGAGCGATCGGGGTGACGTCGCTGAACGAGGGGCGGTCGCCGAGCTGCGCGAAGTGCGCGGCGATCGGCACGCCGGCACGTCGCAGCGCGTCGCGGCCCTTGCGCCCGACGGTGATCGCCTCCACCTCGACCGGAGCATCTCCATTGGACCCGCCGGCCCGGCGAGCTACCCAGCGCAGGACCGATCGCGTGGCGTTGGCATTCAACGAGCCGGCGAGGCCGCGGTCGGTGGTGATCACGATGATTCCCACGCGGCGGATCGGTCGTCGCGCCAGGAGCGGGTCGGTTTCCTCGGTCAGTCCGGCAGCCCCGGCGACGCGCCGCAGCGCGTCCTCCAGCTCGTCGGAGTAGGGACGCGCGGCCAGGATGGAGTCCTGCGCCCGTTTCATGCGCGACGCGGCCACCATCTCCATCGCCCGCGTGATCTGGGCGATGTTCCGGACCGATCCGATCCGACCGCGGATGTCCTTGAGGCTGGGCATTGGCTATGACCGCCCGCCGTCATGGCGTCTCGAACCGGCGCGTATATACGTATATGCGTCGCGGCAGGGAGAGACCGAGACGAACGACACTAGGACTTCTCCTCCGGCGCGCCACCGGCGACGACGCCCTCGGTCTCGTCCACGGCACCCTCGGAGCCAGCATCGACTGACGCGCCCGATCCGGTCGTGCTCGCGTCCGACGGACCCGCCTCATCCGCTTCGCCCTCGGCTGCCGTGCCGGCGGCATCGGCCTTCGGCGCAGCCTGCTTCGGCTCATCCGTCCTGGCGTCATCGGTCATGCCGTAGCCGCCCTGGCGCTTGAACTCGGCGACCGCCTTCTCGAGAGTCGCGATCGTCTCGTCGGAGAGGACCTTGTCCTTCGCGATGGTCGGCAGGACATCCTCGTACGCCGATTCGAGGTGACGGTAGAGCCCGGCTTCAAACTCGGCGACCTTGGTCGTCTCGATGTCGTCCAGCAGGCCGTTGGTGGCGGCCCAGATGATGACAACCTGCTTCTCGACGGCAAGCGGCTCGTACTGCGGCTGCTTGAGAATCTCGGTCGTCTTCTCGCCACGGGTCAGCTGGTCGCGGGTCGCCTTGTCGAGGTCGGAGCTGAACTGCGCGAAGGCGGCCAGCTCCCGGTACTGGGCGAGGTCGATCCGCAGCTTGCCGGCCACCTGGCGCATTGCCTTGATCTGGGCCGCGCCTCCCACCCGGGAGACGCTGATGCCGGCGTTGACGGCCGGGCGCTGGCCCTGGTTGAAGAGGTCGGTCTGGAGGAAGATCTGCCCGTCCGTGATCGAGATCACGTTGGTCGGGATGTAGGCCGATACGTCACCGGCCTGTGTCTCGATGATCGGCAGCGCGGTCAGCGAGCCGCCACCGTTGTCCTCGTTCAGGCGTGCGGCACGTTCCAGCAGGCGCGAGTGCGCGTAGAAGATGTCGCCCGGAAACGCCTCGCGGCCGGGAGGTCGGCGCATGAGCAGAGATACCTGGCGGTACGCCCAGGAGTGCTTCGAAAGGTCGTCGTAGACGCACAATGCGTCGCGGCCGTTGTCCAGGAACTCCTCGCCCATCGCCACCCCGGCGTACGGCGCCAGGAACTGGAGCGGGGCGGGATCGGAGGCACCAGCCAGCACGACGATCGTGTGCTCCATGGCGCCCGACTCCTCGAGCTGGGCGACCACCTGTGCCACCGTCGACTGCTTCTGGCCGATGGCGACGTAGATGCAGATGAGGTCCTGCCCCTTCTGGTTGATGATCGTGTCGATGGCGATCGCCGTCTTGCCGGTCTGGCGGTCCCCGATGATCAGCTCGCGCTGGCCGCGGCCGATGGGGATCATCGAGTCGATGGCCTTGATGCCGGTCTGCACCGGCGTGTCGACCGGTTGTCGCACGATGACGCCCGGCGCGATGCGCTCGATTGGCCGGGTCTTGTCGGTCTCGATCGGCCCCTTGCCGTCGAGCGGCTCGCCGAGCGGATTCACCACGCGGCCGATGAGGGCGTCCCCGACCGGCACCTCCACGATGCGACCGGTCGTCTTGACCTGGTCGCCCTCCTTGAGCGACGTGAAATCGCCGAGGATCAGCGCGCCGACGGTCTCCTCCTCGAGGTTGAAGGCCATGCCCATGATTCCGTTCGGGAATTCGAGCAGCTCCTGGGCGAGGGCGCCGGAGAGGCCGTAGATCTGGGCGATGCCGTCGCCCACCTCGACGATGGTGCCGACGCCACTGACGTCAGCGCCCTCGTCGAATCCCTTGATCTCGCTGCGGATGATCGACGTGATCTCGTCGGATCGAATCGCCATGGATATCCTTCCTGCTAGACGGCGGTCAGCCGGGCGCGCAATCGCTCGAGGCGGCTGCGCACGCTTGCGTCATAGAGCCGATCACCGATGCGGACGGAGATCCCGCCGATCAGCGCGTCGTCGACCACTTCCTTCATCTCGATGCGATCGCCGGTGAGCGTTCGCAGGCGCTCGGCGATCGCCGTTCGCTGCTCGTCATCGAGCGGGAGCGCGGTGCGCACCTCCGCCAGCGAGATGCCCCGCTCACGACGGACGAGCTCGTTGAAGCGCTCGACCATCGCGTCGATCGCGCCGGGACGCCCTCGCCGGATCATGAGCAGCGCCAGGGCCAGCGGCTCGGCCGCGACGCCTTTCACCACCCGCCGCAGGACCTTTTCCTTCTCGGCGAACGGAACGGCGGGATGCTCGACCAGGCGCCGCAACTGCTCGTCCCCGAGCGTGGCGCGCAGAGTGTCGAGGTCGCGCTCCCACGTTTCGAGGGTGCCATCGTCCCGGCCGATCTCGAATGCCGCATCGGCGTAGCGGCGGGCGACCGTCTCGCGTCGTGCCATCAGATCAGCTGCTGGACTGCTTCGCGGGCTGGACCTCGGCGAGGAACTCCTCGACGAGGCGTCGCTGGGTCGGGTCGTCCATCTCGCGGCGGACCAGCTTGCCGGCTGCCTCGAGCGCCAGATTTGCGACCTGGCCACGGATCTCGGCCATGGCCTTGTCCTTCTCGGCCACGATCTCCTCCCGCGCCCGCGTCGAGACCTTCTCGGCATCCGTGCGCGCCGAGGTCAGGATCTCGTTGCGCGTGTCCTCGGCAATCTTGTTGGCGCGCGCGATCATTTCGTTCGCCTCCTTGCGCGCCTCCGCGACGGCCGCCTCGCGCTCAGCACGAGCGAGCTCGCGGTCCCGTGCGGCCGTCTCGGCGTCCTCCAGACCCTTGGTGATCTTCGCGCTGCGGTCGTCCAGTCGCGCCAGGATCGGCTTGAACAGGAATCGGTTCAGCAGGAAGAGCAGGATCAGGAAGTTGATGACCTGGAAGGCGAGCTTCCATACGTCGACGCTGAAGGCCTCGAAGAATGCGCCCATGCGCTGCCTCCTCTCGTGCCTGTCTAGGCGACGAAGATGAGCAGCAGGCTGACCACGAGGGCGTAGATGCCGATCGCCTCAGCCAGCGCGATGCCGAGGATGTACGGCACGAAGATCGCGCCGGACGCCTCGGGATTGCGGCCGAGGGCTTCCATCGCCTTGCTGACGGCGATGCCCAGACCGATGCCGGGGCCGATGGCTCCGAGGCCCATCGCCAGGCCGGCTGCGAGATTGGATTCCACTGGTTTCGTTCCTCCTACATGACGCCTGCGCGAGGGGCAGGCGATTGATCATGCCCTAAGCGGGTGCGGCCTCGGCCGCGGTGGGGTGGTCGGCGTGGGCCGCATCTGCCTCGCCGTGGTCGTCGTCGTGGCCCGCGGTGTGATGCTCGGCGATGGCCGTCGCGATGTAGGTCATCGCAAGGAGGGCGAAGACGAGGGCCTGGACGAAGCCGAAGAGGACCTCCAGACCCAGGAAGACGGCCGGAATGAGAATCGGCGCGAGCGCGATCATGGTCGCCAGCAGCACCTCGCCGGCGAACACGTTCCCGAAGAGCCGCATGCTCAGGCTGATGAGCCGGCTGAACTCGCTGATCAGGTTGATCGGGAACATGAGTGGAGCCATGTAGCGCGGCTCACCGACGAGCTCCTTGAGGTAGCCACCGGCGCCGTTCGCCTTGATCCCCCAGTAGACGAACATGACAAAGGCCACGATCGCCAGGCCGAGCGTGAAGTTCAGGTCGGCGGATGCGGGGCGGACGATCGGGACGATGACCTCGTGGCCATCCTCGATGTGGGCGATCCCGATCGTGCCGACGCCCGGCAGGAGGCCGATCCAGTTGGCGACCAGGATCATCAGGAAGAAGCCGAGGATGAGCGACGCATAGCCGCGCCACCGGCTGCTCGAGCCGCTGATGATGCCGGTCATGAGCTCGACGGGGAGCTCGAACGCGCTCTGCAGGCGTCCCGGGACCAGCGACGAGCGTCGCGTGATGTACCACGCCGCCAGGCCGAGCAGCACCGACGTGAGCAGCGCCCCGACCATCGAGTTCGTGAACGACAGCGGACCGATGCGGAAGAGCTCCTCCGCCTCGATCGCGACGTGAATCAGGCTCTCGCCCTCTTCTTCGGCCATCTATCTCCTCATCGCGTTGCGCGCGACATTCCAGATCGTCACCATCGCCGCGCCGATGCCAAGCACCATCCCGATCAAGGTGAAGAGCGGGATCGTTCCCAGCCAGTTGTCCAGCAGCAGTCCGCCTCCCAGGCCGATTGCCACCGATACCCCGAGCCGAATACCGAGATCCATTCCCAGCGCCCAGTTCGGGGGTCGCCCGGGGGGCGGAGGCTCCGGTTCACGAGCCATGGTGATGGCTCCCATCGGTATAGCCCTTCCGCACGCCCGCGCGGATGAGGAGCCAGATGCCGACGGCCGAGAGCATGGTTCCGACCCCTAACCCGAGCAGCACACAAAGCGGCGAGGTCCCCAGCAGACCGTCCAGAACGAGCCCGGCGACCGCGCCTCCCACCATGGGAATCACCATGATCGCGGTCACCTGACCCAGGATCCTGATGAGCCCCAGCGGGGTCAGTTGTGTCATGTTTCGAGTTCGACTCACAGCGGTCGGACGCCGGGAGTATACCGGAGGGTCCCGGATCCTGCCCGAGCGCGTTCGGGGCTGTCCACATAGTTCGATTGCAGCGCCGCCGAATCGCGATTTGTGCCGCCTGTGGATCATTAGCTGGCAGAACGCGAGAGAGTTGAGAGCCTCCACGCTCGCGACGGGCGCGTTCCGCGTGCAACTCCCGTCTCAGTGGCCAGTAACGGCGCATTTCGCGAGTCCAGCGCGCCGGCCGGATAGCCGCAACGACGTAGGGATGGACTGACGGAGGACCGATGCGATACCGGCTCTCGAGATGGACGCTGTCACCATGCAGATCACCGCTTCGGCCGAACGGCGCATCGATGCGCCCGCGAGCCGCGTCTACCACTACATTCGCGACTTTCGCGACCACCATCCGCGCTTCCTGCCGCCGCAGTTCAGCGACTTCAAGGTCGAGTCAGGTGGCGTGGGTGCCGGCACCATCCACTCGTTCACGATGACGCTCGGCGGGCGAGCAACGGAGCACCGCGTGCGGGTCGGCGAGCCGGAGCCGGGCCGCGTGCTCATCGAGTCAGACCCGTCGCGCCGAATGCTCACCACCTTTACGGTCGATCCCGAGATGGACGGCGGCAGCATGGTGCGCATCGAGACACGCTGGTTCACGGATGGGCTCAAGGGTTTCATCGAGCGCCTGGTCGCACCACGCATGCTGCGCCGGGTCTACCGAGCTGAGCTCACCCTCCTGGACCGATACACACGCGACACGCCAGCGCCGGTGAGCCACGGCCGGGGCGCCGGGCGCGGCGTGGTGGCGATCGTCTAGCCCCGCGCCAGCGCCGCGATTCGCGCCCCCAGCAAACGGCCGCGACTTGACGCCGCGTTACGCGGGAAGGTCCGCCGCGGCTCGCGTACCGGGAAGCCCCGGGACCGGGAAGCGGTCGGCGATCGAGGCAACTCCACGCCGAATCTTCTCCTGGGCGGCCCCGTCGCCGCGTGCCGCGATGCCGTCGACGATGAGCCGGGCGATGTCGCGCATCTCTGCCTCCCGCATGCCGCGGGACGTGACCGCCGGGGTGCCGACCCGGATGCCGGAGCCGATCATCGGCTTCTCCGGATCGTAGGGAATCGTGTTCTTGTTCACCGTGATGCGTACCTCTCCCAGGGCCGCATCGGCCTCCTTGCCGTTCACGCCAAGCGGGCGGACGTCGACGAGCATGAGGTGGTTGTCGGTACCCCCCGAGATGATGGAGGCGCCCGCATCGGCGAGTGATGCCGCCAGCGTTCGGGCGTTGTCGACCGTCGCCTGCTGATCGGCGCGGAACTCGTCCGACATGGCTTCCCGGAAGCTGACTGCCTTGGCCGCGATGACGTGCATCAGCGGACCGCCCTGGATGCCGGGGAAGACGCTCTTGTCGATCTGCTTGGCGTACTGCGCCCGACACAGGATCATCCCGCCGCGTGGCCCACGCAGGGTCTTGTGGGTCGTGGTCGTGACGACATCCGAGTGCGGCACAGGCGACGGGTGCACGCCGGCCGCAACCAGGCCGGCGAAATGGGCCATGTCGGTCATCAGCAACGCGCCGACTTCGTCGGCGATCTCGCGGAATGTCGGGAAGTCCCAGAAGCGCGGATAGGCTGTGGCGCCGGTGACGATCATCTTCGGCTTGCGCTCGCGGGCCAGCGCCCGCACCTCGTCCATGTCGATCAGGTGCGTGGTGCGGTCGACGTGATAGGGCACGAAGTCGTAGTACTGCCCACTGAAGTTGACCGGGGAGCCGTGCGTGAGATGGCCACCCTGGTCGAGGCTCAGACCCAGGACCGTGTCGCCCGGCTCGAGGAGCGCGTGGAAGACCGCCATGTTGGCCTGGGCCCCGGCGTGCGGCTGGACGTTGGCGTGCTCGGCACCGAACAGCTCCCTGGCGCGATCGCGGGCGAGGTTCTCG
Source organism: Candidatus Limnocylindria bacterium (assembly GCA_046261895.1). Lineage (GTDB taxonomy): Bacteria > Chloroflexota > Limnocylindria > QHBO01 > QHBO01 > JACDBZ01. The sequence continues at coordinate 8,959 of JBHENV010000010.1, read as the reverse complement.
GCCACGTCGACCACCTCGCAGCCGCCGTAGTAGCGCCGCCCCGGATAGCCTTCCGCGTACTTGCCGGTCAGGATGGTCCCCATCGCCTGGAGCACGGCGAGACTCGGATAGTTCTCCGATGCGATGAGCTCGAGGTGGGCGCGCGTCCGCGCCTCCTCGTCGCGCACGACCTGCGCGATCTCCGGATCCTCGGTCTCCAGCGGCGCCCAGAAGTCCATGGGGCGAAGTGTAGTGGCCGCGGCTACCGTACGGACCCGTCCGAGGCAACCACGAGGGTCACGCCGTCGCTGATGGTGCTCCGCGCCGCCGGCCCCAGCACGACGACCGGCACGAGCACCCCGTACAGCTCCTCCGCGACCATCGAGCCGATCGACAGGATCATGTCGGGCGCGTCCAGCAGGATGGCGGCGGGCGCGGTCCCGGCCCGCACCGCCTCGGCGAGAACCGATGCCGAGGAGGACGAGCCGCGGCCCGACGGCATGACGACGACCCGGCCGGTCAGCCTGACGCCGCGCTGCGGATGATGGGCATCGATCAGCTCGCCGGTCGCGGGATCCATGCCCCCCCACAGGCTCAACCCCTCGTCGAGGACCAGCACCCGACCGCGGATCTCGCTCACGCGCCGCCCCACGGAGCGAGGTCGCGGACCACCCGTCCGGCGACCGCCGAGCGGATGCACTCCGCCGAGGAACCGAAGACGACCGATGCGCCGATGTTGCCCGGGGCGTAGTAGGCCCACTTGCCGGAGTCGGTCATCACCGGTCCCGCCGCGTTTCTCAGCATCGGCGCAACGTAGCTGCAGGTGTCGACCAGCAGGTCGACCCCGGCGTCGCGCAGGCGACCTACGAACCCGCGCTCGGATGCCTCGGCCAGCACATCGCGGCCGGTCGAGACCAGGCATTCGACTCCAGGATGCACCCGACGGCCGCCGAGCATGGCCGCGTACCGATCGAGCTCCGCCACCGATGCATGCGGCGTCCCGAGCGAGACCGCGGCGAGACGCTCCCCGGTCTCGGAGGTCAGCTCATCACGAGCCGCACGCAGCTCGCCGAGACCGATCAGCTCGACGCGCTCCGGTGCCCCATGCTGCAGCGCATCATCGAGGGTCGCCGCCTCCGGGGTCGAGCCCACGACGTGAAACATGGCGACCGATCCTGACGAGGCGGCGGCCGCGCCGAGCGCCTTCAGCCGATCTTCCGACTGGCCCGGCGCCAGGCCGTCGACGACGGCAACGGTCGATCCCGCGCGACGTCCGACGACGATGCCGAGCACCGGGAAGAGGACGTCGGCATCGCGCAGCGTAGGCGGCACGTCGTCGGCCAGGCGCAGGACGAGGGTGGCGCGACGGGCGTCGCGACGATGCAGGCCGGCATCCGGCACCCGACCGGTGACCGCGGCGGCGATATCGATGAAGTCGCCGTATCGGTTCGTCCGCGCACCCAGCACGCTGTTGCAGAACGCGATCGCATTCGATTCGCTCCACGCCACCTGCTCGCCGAATGCCGGCCGGACGTCGGCCAGCTGGTACGGGGCGCAGGTGAAGGTCGGCCGAGCGCCGAGCGCTCGGTATCGGTCCATCAGGAGGCGCGCGCGGTCCGCAATTCGGGGGTCGCCACGGTAGCGCTCGGGATGGAACAGGTCGAGCCCGCCGACGTTGAGCGTCGTCGGAATGCGGACGCGCGTGTGCCCACCGGCAAGGCGTCCGACGAAGTCGAGCGTCGCCTCGCCGTGGTAGAGGCACGAGTCGACATGCGCTCGAGTGACGTCGATCAGCCGCTGAGCGCCCGTGACCTCCGCCGCCCGGACGACGAGCCGCATGGCGAACGCGGAGCCATCACCGTGCGTGCCGTCGAGGAGCTCCTGATCGAGCCGACTCAGCGCAGGGCTCAGGCCCTCGCCTCCTCGGCCTCGATCCGCGAGATCTTGTCGATCCGCGGCCCGTGGCGGCCGCCGGCGAACTCGCCGTCAAGGAACCCTCGGACACACGCCCGCGCCACCTCGGTCCCGATGATCCGCGCGCCCAGGCTGAGCACGTTCGCGTCGTTGTGCTCACGCCCGAGCCGCGCCGTCACCGGGTCGGCGGCCTCCACGCAGCGAATTCCGCGAATCTTGTTCGCGACGATCGCCTCACCGGTGCCGCTCCCGCCGACCACGATCCCGCACTCGAAGTCACCGCGAGCGACGGCACGAGCCACGGGCGCGATGAGGTCCGGGTAGTCGACCGGTGCGGTGTCGAAGGTGCCGAAATCGCGGTACTCGATGCGCAGCTCGTCGAGCAGGGTGCAGAGCTCGCCCTTTAGGTGGAAGCCTGCATGGTCGGAACCGATCGCGACGCGCATGGTGGGGAGTGTAACGGCGGATGGCACGATGGCACGATGGCACGCCAACCTCTGGTGCGCCGGATCAGGTTCCTTCCAGCAGTTCCTTGAGCGCGGTCAATCGCTCGCGCCACAGGGCCTTGAGCCGCCCGGCGGCGTCGGCATCCGGCAGCTTCTGGTGCGCCAAGCCGATCTGCGTCCTGCCCTCGCCCTTCGGGAAGAGGTTGAAGGCGACACGCGACGGGGCATCGGCCCAGTCGAAGCGGGCCGAGCGACACGGATTTGCTGTGCGCGTGGTGAGCGGCGCGCCATGGCATCCGGCGTCGGCGGATCGGCCCTGCGCAGGATCTGCGCACGGGCGGCCGTGTACGACTCGCCTGTCTTTGCCGAGCGGGCACGGACGCGCGCCTTGAACGTCTTCTGAGTGGTCATCGTCTTCCCGTCCTCGCTCAACACGACGCGCCGGGCTCACGCTCCTGGACGCTCGGGCGGAAGGCGAGACGAACCTATCCGAGGAAGCCGATGTTCCCCTTTACCTCGCGGAGCCGGCGGCGTGAGCACCGGTTTCGAGGTTGGGCGCGGGAGGCGCCGCTGCAGAGCAGTGTACGCCGTCCGGTCAACGCCCGAGCGCTCTCTTTTCGCGGCCGTTTGCGGTGGGGAGCAACTATCAACGACGTTGGGATACGGTTCGAACGATACTTGCGCTCGGGCGCAAACACGATCTGACGTCACCCTCGATCGGCTGGAATCAGATGCATTCCACCCGTGCTTCGCAGTTACTTGCGCCGGGAAGCAAACGGCGGCTCCTGGTGGATGCCGATGACCGCGGAGAGCTGCTCGTGCGTGATCGGACCTTCGCGGAGGATCCGGGCCGGCGTCACCGACAGATCCACGACGGTGGATGGCACGCCACCCGGGACCGGCCCGCCGTCGAGCACCGCGACCAGCTCGTCCTGCTGCGTCGCGAAGGCGATGAGGACCTCATCGGCTCCGAACGTGTCGGGCTCGTCGGAGCGGTTCGCGGACGTCGCCAGGATCGGTCCTGCCAACCGGATCAGCTCCAGGGTGAGCGGATGGTCGGGGGCCCGGAACCCCTGCGTCCCGCCGTCCCCGGCGGCCAGTACGAGGGTCAGGGCACCCGGCCAGAAGCGTTCGGTGAGCCGATGCGCCCGCTCGTCGGCCTCCCATCCCGCGTCGGTTGCCTGTGCCAGGTCGGCCACCAAGGTGCCGATTCGCTTCTCCGCCGGGCGTCGCTTGAGCGCGAACAGCGCCTCCAGCCGATCCGGACGCCTGGCCGCCACGCCGACGCCGTAGACGGTGTCGGTCGGGAAGGCAACGACACCACCCTCCCGCAGGAGCGCGGCCGCATGGGCAAGCCCCTCGGGCGTGGGAGGCAGCCGCTCGGTCACGGAATCAGTCTGGCAGCTGGATGCACGCGACCCGATCGACGCCCGCGAGATCAGGCACCACGGAGATCGACGCGCCCGCGGGCGCCAGCGTACCGATGCCATTCGCCTGGCTGGCGCCAACCTCGACAAGCACCGTGGCACCCGGCGCCGCTCGGTCGGGGACAGTCTCGAGGAGCCGACGCAGCAGCGCGAGCCCGTCAGGACCGCCGTCGAGCGCGAGGCGGGGCTCGAAGGCCAGCGATCCGTGCCGTCCGTCAACCTCCGCGCTCGGCACGTACGGCAGGTTCGCCACGATGACGTCTGGACGGGCGAGCCGGCCGCCGGCCGGTTCCAGCAGATCGGCGCGTGCCAGCGTCACGTTCCTGTCGACGCCGTGCGCGACCAGATTCTCGGCGGCGAGCTCGAGCGCCTCCGCGGAGACATCGCTCGCGATGAGGCGGAGCCGCCCGGCAGCCAGTGCCGAGCGAAAGTGGAGCGCGAGTGCCACCGCCACAGCGCCCGAGCCGGTCGCCACGTCCCAGGCGACGATGCGCGCCGTATCCCGCTTCAGCCTTGCCCCGATCGCCGTCATCGCCTCGTCGGCGAGAAGCTCGGTCTCGGGCCTCGGAATCAGTGCGCGGAGGTCGGTCCGGATCCGCAACGACCGCCACTCCTTGAAGCCGCGGATATAGGCGATCGGCTCACCGGTGGCTCGCCGCTCGAGAGCGGCAGCGAACGCGGCGACCTCACCGAGCACCGCATCCGGATGCGCCAGCACATAGGATCGGTTCTGTCCGGTCACATGGGCGAGGAGGAGCTCCGCGTCGAGGCGAGCGCTCGGCGAGCCGCTCACGCGCAGCCGGTTTGTCGCCGACAGTAAGGCCGCACCGATCGTTGGCGTTTCCGACGGGGAGGTCACGCTCCCGAAGGGACTCATCACCACGTACCGATCACGATCGGCTTAGGCTGCGAGCGCCCCTGTCGACTGCCCTCGGGGGCACGCCGCGGCACCGATAACCGCCGGTGATTGGTACCCGGTAGCGAATGCCGACGCTGGCGCGGAGAGGACTCGCCCAGGGCGACGGTCATTGGTGGATGGCGATCGTGCGGGAAGCCGTGGAAATGGGCGGAGCGGGGCAAGACTCTATCCGCCAACGTCGTCGCCCAGCTCCCCGAGGCGTCGGGCCTGGTCGGCCTCGATGAGCGGCTCGATGACGCGGTCGAGGTCCCCTTCCAGCAGGCCGGGCAGGTTGTGGACGGTGATCTGCGCTCGGTGGTCGGTGACCCGGTCGTCGGGGAAGTTGTACGTGCGGATCTTCTCGGAGCGCTCCCCGGAGCCGACCTGCGAGCGACGTTCGTCGCCACGCTCTGCGGCCACGCGGTCCTGCTCCAGATCGAGCAGACGCGCACGAAGCACCGAGAGCGCCTTGGCCCGGTTCTTGTGCTGGCTCTTCTCGTCCTGGATGGCGACCATCAGCCCCGTCGGAAGGTGCGTGATGCGCACCGCCGAGTCGGTGGTGTTCACGCTCTGGCCGCCGGGGCCGCTCGACCGATACACGTCAATCCGCAGGTCCTTGTCGTCGATCTGGATCTCGACCTCATCGGCCTCCGGAAGGACCGATACCGTCGCGGTGGAGGTGTGAATGCGTCCGGACGCCTCCGTCACCGGGACACGCTGGACGCGGTGCACGCCCGATTCGAACTTGAGGCGCGAGTAGGCACCATCGCCGCGCACCTCGGCGATGACCTCCTTGAGGCCGCCCGACCCGCTCTCCGAGGTGGAGAGGACCTCGACCTTCCATCGCCGCCGCTCCGCGTATCGGGCGTACATGCGGTACAGATCGGCGGCGAACAGCGATGCCTCATCGCCGCCGGCGCCCGCGCGGACCTCCACGATCACGTCGCGGTCGTCGTTCGGGTCACGGGGGACGAGCTGGACCCGGAGGGCGTCTGTGAGCTCCGCCTCACGCGACGAGAGGCGCGACATCTCCTCGCGGGCCATGGTCCGCATCTCCTCGTCCGGGTCGTCCGCCATCTCGCGCGTCCGGTCGAGTTCGTCACGGACGGAGCGCCACTGCCGAAGGGTGACCACGAGAGGCTCCAACCGCGACAGCTCGCGTCCCAGGTTGGCGAGCGCTGCCAGGTCCGACGACGCCTCGGGCGTCGACATCTGGCGGCTCACTTCCTCGTAGCGGGCCTCCAGTTCGGCGAGCCGGTCGATCATGCCCGGGCTGGCTGGGCGGCCGCCTCACGGTCGGAGGCCAGGCATGACTCCAGGCTGGCGATGCTGACCTCGAGCATCGAGCGATCCGGAGGCCGCGTCGTCAGTGACTGGAGCCACAGGCCCGGGGCGTAGAGCGCGCGCACGATCGGGCTGCCGTAATGGCGGGCGCCGAACCGGACCAGCTCGTAGGCGAAGGCGGCGATGAACGGCACGAGGACGATTCGTGACAGGAAGAGGACCGGCAGCGGAACGCCGGCACGCGGGATGAGGCTGAAGAAGAAAATGCTGATGACGACGACGATCAGGATGAAGGTCGTGCCGCAACGGGTGTGGGCGGTGCCGAAGGCGTCCACCTCGTCGGGGGTGAGGGGTCGATCGGCCTCGTAGGCGCTGATGGCCTTGTGCTCGGCGCCGTGGTACGCGAAGACGCGCTTGATGTCGGGCATGAGGCCGATCGCGGCGATGTAGGCGATGAAGATCACCAGCCGGATCAGACCCTCGACCGCGTTCGCCGCGAAGTCGCTGTTGGTGGCGTCCTCGGCAAACGTCGAGAGGAAGAGCGGCAGCAGGAAGAAGAGGCCGATGGCGAAGCCGAGGCTGAAGACCATGGTCAGTGCGATGGTCCCCTTGCTCAGCTCGATGTCCTCACCCTCGGCCGCGAGCGATGCCGATCGCATGAGCATGCGGGTCCCGATCACGAGCGTCTCGTAGAGCAGGAACATGCCGCGCAGGAAAGGAATCTTGATCAGCTTTCGGTCGGCGGAGAGCGCCGCCGGCAGTGGCTCGGCCATCGTCACGATCTCGCCGGACGGCGGACGGACGCTCATGGCGACGGTCGTGCGACCGCGCATCATGACGCCCTCAATCAGCGCCTGGCCGCCATAGAAGAAGTCCGGCATGCGGAAGCGCCGCTTGCCGGACGAGTCGGTGATGGCCCCGATCACGAGCGGACCCGCCGCGATCAGCAGCTCCGGGATCAGGAAGAAGAGGTGTGGCGCCAGATGCGCCGGCCACCCGGTCGGCCGCGCCGGACGCGGACCGAGCTTGCGGGTCAGCGGAGTGAGCGCTCGAGGCGCTTCGTGAACCGCTCAACCTGGCCGGCGGTGTCGACGATGTTCTGTGTACCCGTGAAGAACGGGTGGCACTTGTTGCAGACCTCGACCTTGATCGATTCCGCGGTCGAGCCGACGGTGAATGTGTTGCCACACACGCACTTGACCTGTGCCTGGTGGAACTTGGGATGAATCTCGGCCTTCATGGGAATGGTGCTCCGTGCCCGCCTCAGGCGGACTGGTATTCGCCAGCTTCGATGCTGACGCGCTTCTTGCTTCGGGTTGCGTGGGTGAATCGGACCAGGCCGTCCGACGTGGCGAAGAGCGTGTAGTCGCGCCCCATCCCGACGTTCTCGCCCGGATGGAAGGTGCTGCCACGCTGGCGGACGATGATCGTCCCGGACAGCACATACTGGCCGTCGCCGCGCTTGACGCCAAGTCGCTTGCCGGCGCTGTCCCGCCCGTTCCTGCTGGACGATCCGGCCTTCTTGTGTGCCATCGGTTACTCCTTGGATTCGGCCTTCTTGGCCGGGCTGCGTCGTCGAGCCGCGGGCTTCGGCGCCACATCGGCCGAGTCGGCCTTGGCGGCTGCCGTTGTTCGCTTGCGAGCGGGCTTCTTCCCATCGTCCGCCCTCGCCGATTCGGACGCCTTCGCCGGCTTCTTCGGGGCGGCCTCGGTCGTATCGGCCTGCTCGCCCTTCGACGTCCTGCCCGATGCGGTGATCTCGTCGATCCGCACCCGGACGAGGTGCTGGCGGTGGCCACGCGTCCGGCGATACGTCGCCTTCTGCTTGAACTTGAAGATGATCAGCTTGGGGCCGAGCTCCTCGCCGAGGATGGTGCCGCTCACGCTGGCGCCATCGACCGTCGGGGTGCCGATGGTGACCGCCTCGCCCTCACCGACCAGCAGAACGCGATCGAAGGTGACCGATGCACCGGCAGCCGCCAGCCGCTCCACGACAAGCTCGCTGCCGGCCTCGACGCGATATTGCTTCCCGCCGGTCGTCACGACGGCGTACATGCTTCTCTCCTGGGTCTGGCGTGCGGGTGGCGCCGTCTGCTCGGCGCACACCGAAATGGGCCGAGTGCTCAGCCCGCGGGACGACGAAGTTTACCGGGCGATGGGGGGAGTGTCAACGAAGAGGAGCCGCGTGCGGACTGCCCTGCGCACACGAAGCGGCAGATCCAGGGCGTTCACCACATCCTCCGGGCGTCCCGCACCGCTGGCATCCAGCCGGAGCACCGTCCGCAGTCGGGCGCTGTGCGCCTTCTCGTCGACATCGAGGACCTCGACGTCCTCGATGAGCGGCCTGAGGTCGCGGTCACCCGCGTCGCTGCGCCGCTCGCTCTCCCCACGGCGCCGCATGCCGTTCAGCTCGTCGGTGGCGAGCAGCCTGACGACAGCGCCGCGCAGGGCATCAGAGGTCAGACCTTCGCCTCCGCCGACCTCGATCTCGTACTCCGCCGCGCGCAGCTGCGAGGCGGCCGATGGGAAGCCGTGCCAGACCTCCTTCGCGTCGCGCATCGCGATCCCGTCAGGAAAGTGCTCTCCGGCGGCCTGGATGCGCTCGGCCGGCACGAGGTCGTCGAAGTAGGCCTCGACCAGCTCGCCGCGCAGCTCGAGACCGACCGGCAGGTTCGCCGCGAGCTTGATGCGAGGGCGTGGCTTCAGCGCGCGCGTATAGGAGAGGGGCAGGCTCGCGTCGCGGAACGCGCGCTCCAGCTCGGTCACGAAGTCCGCCTGGCGCATGCGCAGGGCGGGCTCGGTGCGGCTGAAGAGGATCTGCCAGCGCTGTCGCGGGCCGGCGTCTGGTGAGCGGTTGGTCATGCACCCTGGATCGTACCGTCGATTCCGCCGGAGAGCCAGAGGGCCGGGTAGCATGCTGATCGATGACCGAGCTCGTCGCGACGTTGCGCCGCAATCGACAGGCGATCTTCGCCCTGGCCATGATCCTCATCATCGCGGCGCTGCTGTGG
>JBHENV010000009.1:0-7240 GCA_046261895.1 Candidatus Limnocylindria bacterium | reverse complement strand
CCAGCACAGCGACCGCGAGGAATCCCGTCCGTATCGCCCCGACGTACTGAGCACCGTTTCCGTACCGCACTCCGTAGTCTTCCGGATGTCCGCGACAGCGCCGGTACCTACTGTGATGACTGCGACGGGGGAGCAACACGCAGTCGGGTCCTCTCGGGGGGTTAGGAGAGACACCCGGCTGCTTTGCTGTGTACGCCCCACTCACGGTGGAGCCAGTCGTCGTGACCCAGTTGCGCAACATCCTTGCGACGCGATCAGAGGCGCGCCGTGGGTCATGACTGATGGACCTCCCGGCCACCGACCATCGTCAGATCCGAACGGACTTCTGCGAGCGCCGAATCGGCCCGGGTCAGTTGTTCGAGGCTGCACGAGAGGACCGCGAGGTCCGCACGTGCGCCGATCCGGAGGTGGCCCTCATCGGGCGCTCCGATCGCTCGAGCGGGGGCGAGGGTGTAGGCCGAGAGCGCTTCGGCGAAGGTCAGCGCCTGTGCCGGCTGCCAGTCCCCTCGACCGTCCGCCGGGAAGCGGCGGTGCAGCGCCGCGAAGATGCCGAGCCACGGATTCACCGACTCGACCGGCGCGTCGGAGCCGGCCGCCAGCAGCGCGCCTGCCGAGGCCAGCGACCGCCATGGGTAGGCATCGCCAAGGCGATCGGACCAGGCCGCCTCGACCAGGTCCCGATCGGCAGCAGCATGGATGGGCTGGATGCTGGCGACGACGCCGAGCTCGGCGAACCGGGTTGCATCCGCCGCGCGCAGCAGCTGCACGTGCTCGATCCGGTCGCGCGGGACGCCCTCGCCGCGCGAGGCAGCACGGTCAACGGCGCCGAGGGCGGCGGCCACGGCGCGATCGCCGATGGCGTGCATGGCGAGGCCGATCCCGGCCGATCGCGCGTCGGCAAGGTCGGCGTCCAGGCGTTCATCGGTCACCCGCATGATGCCCAGGTCCCCTGCCGGCGAGAAGAGCGCCGCCGTTCCGGAGCCGAGCGTGCCATCGGTATAGTGCTTCGCCCAGCCGAAGCGCATCGTCCGACGACCGTCGAGCCGGCCGCCGGTGCGCATGCCGCGCGACGTGGCCGCCGCGATCCCGTACGCCGGAATGCCGAGCGTGAGACGCAGCCGTCCGTCGACCAGGTCGCCCAGGTCGGTGAGTGACGAGTACGAATCACCGAGAGCCGCGTCCACGCCGATCCCGTTGCGGTCCGTGTAGTCCCCCGCCTCCGTCGCCCCGGTGATCCCCAGTGAAGCCAATTCGCGAAGGGTCGCGTCGAGCGGATCGTGCAGTGGTTGGCCCTGGGGGCGCGCGACGAGCGGCGACACGAGGTCCATGGCCCGCTCGCGCAGGACCCCGGTCGGCTCACCTCGTGCGTCGCGCTCGAGGCGGCCGCCGTCGGGATCGGACGTGGCGGGGCCGATTCCGGCCCGACGGCGCGCCTCGACGGAGGCCCACGCCGAGTGGCCATCGTGGCTGGTGAGGAAGACCGGTCGCTCTCCCGCGGCGGCATCGAGCATCGCCACCCCCTCGGCCAGCTGCCGCTCGTTCCAGCCTCGGCCGGTGATCCAGGCATCCGGAGACGCGCTCGCCGTCGCACCCAGGAGCCGGGCGGCGATCTCGCCGGCATCGGCCGCGTCGTCGAGCTGCACCGAGCGTCGCGTCCGGGCGAGACCGACCAGATGCACGTGGAAATCGTGGATGCCGGGAATGACCGCCGCATCCCCCACGTCGATCAGTCGCGCGCCGGGCGCGCCGGTCACCTCGTCGCGCCGTCCGACGGCGACCACCCGGCCATCCGTGATCCCGACCGCCTCGGCCAGCTCCAGGCCGGTCGGCTCCGCCGCGACCACCACCGAGCCGCGGATGACGAGGTGGGGCCGGCGACCGCTCATCGAGGGGGCCGCGACGCGCGCCGGGTCTGGACGAAGCGGCTTGGTCCCGACCCGAAGGCGATGCGCACCAGGGCGACCGGCACGACGACGAGCCAGTGCGAGAGGAAGAGTGCGCCGCGCGCCGCGCGACCCAGCAGGGGGAGACCCCGCTCGCCGACCGCGGAGAGCCCCCCGAGCGCCAGCAGAAAGACGCCCAGCCCATAGCCGAGGAAGAGCGAGACCGGCACCGTCCAGTCCACCGGCCGCGGCATCGGGATGGTGAGCAGAGAGGCGACGATGGCCGCAACGAACAGCGGTGGGATCAGGAACTCCCCGGTGAAGGCGAGGAAGTCGGCCTTGCGAGTCATCGGCTCCGACCCCGTCAACAGTCCCGGGCCATGCTCCAGCAGGCGCCGCAGGCTCCCCTCCGCCCAGCGCAGCCGTTGGCGCCAGAGCGCGCCCAAGGTCTCGACGGCCTCCTCGTGGACCTCGGCCTCGGGCGCCAGGGTCACGTGCCCGCCGTACGCCGAGAGCCGGGTCGAGAGCTCGAGGTCCTCGGTCAGGGCAGCCTCGCTCCAGCCACCCGCCGCCTCGAGCGGCTCGCGCCGCACGAACATCCCGTTCCCGCGCAGCTCGGCGGTGCCGTCGGTCACCCATCGGCCGCACTGGCTTGCCATGTCCATCAGCTGCTCCTCTGCCTGCGATCGCGTCAGCCAGCCGGAAGCATTGCGCGGCAGGCGCGCCACCTGGAGCGCCGCGGCATCGCAGTCCCGACCCCAGGCGCGCATGGCCCGCTCGAGGAAAGCGGGAGCCACGCGGGTGTCGGCATCGATCACGCCGATGACGTCGCCGGACAGGAACGGCATCGCGAAGGCCAGGACCGCTCCCTTCGTGGCCTGCCCGGAGCCCGGCTCGCGTCGACGCACCTGGATCGGTGCACCGGCAGGCACCGCCCCATTCGCAGCCGGACCGGTCGCATCGCTCGACCCGTCGTCGATGACCACGACTTCGTACGCCGGCAGGCCGGCACGGTGATACCGGAGCTCGGAAAGGGAGGCCACCGTGTCCGCGATGACCTCCTCCTCGTTGCGCGCCGGCACGATGAGCGAGACGAACGGCAGCTCATCAGCCAGGCCGGTGAGCTCCCCCGCCCCGCTGCGAGCCTCAGCCAGCGCCCGACGCAGCACACGGCTGCCCCGCCACGCCAGCCAGGCGACGTACGCCATCGAGAGCGCGATCCCCAGCTGAAGAGCGCGCGCTGCCACCGGAATCGTGATCGTCACCCAGGCGACGATGATGGAGAGGATGAGGAAGGCGGCGGCAAAGAGCCTAGTCGCCATCGGCGGCCGGTCGCCGTCTGCGCCGCCGGCGATGCGGCGACTCGCCCGGATCGACCCCTGCCGGCACGCCGGGCGCCGACGCCTCGTCGACGGCATCGGCCGGAGGTTCACCCTGGTCATGCTCGTGGAGCCCGGCGCGCGCGTTCCGCCGCCACGAGGCGATCCCCGCCCACAGGGTCATGAGGCCCAGCACCGCCATGACGACCGGGATGCCGGCGCCCGGGAACGCGATGTTGATGACGTCCGCCGCGGCCGGCGCCGCGATCACCGGCAGAAACGAGGCGAGCGAAAGGAGGGTATTCAGGATCCCGAAGATGCGACCCCTGACCTCGCTAGGCAGCTCCTCCTGGAGCGCCGTCTGCGACGGGATCGCTACGAAGGCGTACTCGAGCCCGGCGAACACGGCGATCACGACGACGACCGCGATCAGGCTGACAAAGGGAGCGATCGACGGGATCGCGTCCTGAAGCGGAGACAGAGTGGGACCGAAGAGCGAGGTGATCGGCCGCACCAGCGCCAACGCAATCAGCGTCAGACCCATCGCCACCAGGCCGATGTCGATGGCGAGGCGTTTCGGCAGCCCCTTGCCGTACGAGTTGAGGAAGAGGATGCCGACCACGGCACCCAGGCCGGCCGGACCCATGATGAAGAAGAAATCCTCGGCTCGAAGCAGCAGGATGTCCCTGGCGAAGCCCGGGCCGATGGCGCCCAGGACGCCGATCAGACTGGCCGCGACGCCGAGGTAGGTCAGGCTCCACGCGATGCGCCGGTTGGCGCGGATGAACCCGACCCCCTCCGACAGCTGCCCCACCAGCTCGCGGACGGCCCGACCGGCGGCGTCGCCGACGGCGCTCGCCGCATGATCCGGCTTGACCGATGGGAGCGGGACGATCGCCGCCGCGGAGAGGGCGAACATCACCGCCACGATGATGTAGACCGCGGTCGAGCCCAGGACGTTGAGGACGAGCGGGCCGAGGAACCCGAAGCCGATGGCGAAGGTGGCGTTGATCGTCAGGATGAAGATCGAATTGGCCGCCATGAGGTGCCGGCGATCAACGATTCGCGGGATCGAGGTCAGCTCGGCCGGCGCAAACACCGCGGTGGCGGTTGCGACCACGAAGTTGATCAGGTACACGAGCCACACGATGGCCGTGCTGGTGGTCGGCGCCACGAAGATGAAGAGGATGACGCCGATCGCCCGCACCACGTTCGTGACGAGCATGATCACCTTTGCGTCGCCGCGCTCGACGAAGACCCCGCCCAGCGTGCTGAAGAGCACTGCCGGGATCAGGAAGGTGAGGATCAGCACGGCGTTGGCGGTCAGCGAGCCCGTGGTGGTGACGACGGTCGCGATGAGCGCGGCGAGCACCATGTTGCTCGCCAGCTGACTCAGGGTCTGCGCCGACCAGAGATAGACGAAGGCGCGATTCTTGAAGACCGATCCAGCACCCGTGAGATCCTGGCCGGCGCTCGTCTCCGTTGGCATCTCGATGTGAGCCATCTGTTCAGGCGTCCTCGGGACCGCGCGCCAGGTACTCGGTGAAGCGCCGCTCCACGTCCAGCCGGTCCATCAGGATCCGGTGGCCGCAGCCTTCGCAGACCAGCCCGATGTCGGCTCCCAGGCGGACGACATCCCAGTCTCGACTGCCGCATGGATGCCCCTTGCGCAGCCGCAGCCGATCGCCCATGCGAAGGTCAAGCGGTGCCGCCACGGTCACTCGTCGCCCTCGGCGGCGGTCACCCCGGTGAAGTTGAAGGCGCCGAGGTGGAGTGCTGGCACGCGGTAGGCGCCCGCGAACTCGCCCGGCAGGAGCTTGGTGGTGTCACTCGCGGCGCGAACGTCGCTGAATGCCTCGGGGATGCACTGGGTGAAGCGGAAGTTCATGAGCGGGCGAGTGAGACGTCCCTCCTCGATCAGGAAGGTGCCGTCCTTGGTCATGCCGGTGAGGATCGCCTTCTTCGGATGCACCGGGTTGATGTAGTGGAAGCGCGTCACCCAGAGGCCGCGCTTGACGCCGGCGATGAGCTCGTCGCGCGGCGTCGAACCCGGCGCCATGAAGAGGTTGAGCGGTAGCGGTCCGATGAGGTTCGGGGCCGGCAGCCCGTGGCCGGTCGATCCCGTTCCCGATCGCGCGCCGGTCGCCGCGTCGTGCACCACGGCCCGCGCAACGCCTGCCTCGATGAGGTCGATCCGCTTGCGTGCCACGCCCTCGAAGTCGATGACGGACGGGATGCCGCTCGGGTCCGTGCCGTCGTCCCAGATGGTGACGCTCTCCCCCATCAGCTGGCGGCCCAGCTCCATGAACGAGCGACCTTCCTCGTGGGCGAGACCGGAGAACCCGATGAAGCTGAGGTACTCGAGCAGCCCGCCGACCGCGTACTCCTCCAGGATGACCTCGTATTCGCCGGGCTCCAGGTCGCCGGCGCCCCGCATGGCATCGCCCTTGGCGGCCGCCTCGGCGCCGAGCGCCTCCGCGTCGATCTCGCCGACATCGGTGGATCCGGCGTGGGCGTAGCCGGATGCCGCGCCCGACGCGAAGCCGTCCATCATCACGGTCAGCAGCGCCGCGCGGCTGCTGCGATGCCGCGACCGAATGCCGTGTGAGTTGGCGACCGACACCGTCGTGACCGTGGTCGAGAACGAGCCGGACGACTGGAGTGCCTTTGCCTCGCCGGCGGCGATGACGGCCCGTGCGCCCTCGGCACGCCGCTCGGCACTCGCCTCGGCCGTGGCGTCGACGTAGCCGAGATCGGGGTCATGCGCCGGCCCATCCGGCTCCGGCATGATCGCCGCGCGCGGGTTCGGCGCGGAGCGTTCGGCGATCGCGATGGCGCGCTGCACCACGTCGCGGATCCCGCCCTCGTCGAGCAGGTTGGTGCTGGCCACCCCGATCCGGTCGCGGTCGATCACCCGGACCTGGAGCGTCGCGTCGTGCTGGCGCACGTTCTGGTGTATCCGGTTCGTGGCGAACCGGGTCAGCGCCGAGTCCTGGCCGAGATAGAGGGCCTCGGTCGCTTCAGCGGTCGAGGCGTTCAACGCGTGGTCGAGCAGCCCATCGAGGTCCGTCCCGCTGGCTACCATCGCCCTACGCCCACCTTGACGCCCCGGAAGCGCGCCGGCGCCGCCCCGTGGCCCACGTGGCCCACCTGCATCGGCTCACCCTTGCCGCAGTTGGGAAGCCCCCACAGCGTCCACTCGCCGGCTGAGCAGATGGCGTCGCAGCTGCCCCAGAATTGCGGTGTGATGCCGGTGTAGGTCGGGTTCTTCACGAGCTTCGTGCGCTTCCCGTTCTTGATCACCCAGCCGGCCTGGTCGCCGAACTGAAAGTTCAGCCGGCGATCGTCGATCGACCACGACTTGTTGACGCTCATGAAGATCCCGTCGCGCGTATCGGAGATGAGATCCTCGAGCGATCCGGCCTGGCCGGGACGAAGGTTGATGTTCGTCATGCGGATGAGCGGGATGTGGCTCCAGTTCCAGGCCCGCGAGCTGCCCATGCTCTGGCGGCCGATGATCGGCGCCGTCTCGCGGCTGGTCAGGTAGCCGACCAGCAGCCCGTTCTCGATGAGCGGCACGTTCTGGGCCGGGACCCCTTCGTCGTCGTACCCGAAGGTTCCAAGTCCACCGGGGGCGGTGGCATCGGCATCGATGCTCACCAGGTCGCTCCCGTAGCGCAGGCTGCCGAGCTTGTCGGTGGTCAGGAAGCTGGTGCCGGCGAAGCTGGCCTCCGTGCCGAAGACGCGATCGAGCTCGGTGGGATGGCCGCACGATTCGTGGATCTGGAGCGCCACCTGGGTCGAGTCGATGATGAGGTCCATCTCTCCCGAGGGACACTGCGGCGCGTCGAGGAGGGCCACGGCCAGCTCGGCGGTCTCCTGCGCATGCTCGGACAGGTCCAGCAGGCGCACCGCCTCGAAGCCCCCCGTCACGACCTGGCCGCCGAAGGAGTTCGGGTAGCTGCGCTGCTGCATCTCGGTCTCGTTGACAGCGGTCGCCTCGAGGCCGCCGCCCGACTCCACGATCTCCTGCTCGAT
>JBHENV010000008.1:0-18439 GCA_046261895.1 Candidatus Limnocylindria bacterium | reverse complement strand
GCGGAACTCGACCGCCTCAGAATCGCCGAGCACGGCCGCCGCGATCGCGCGGCAGAAGTCCGCGTCGAAGCCGACGGTGTTGCCTTCCGCGTCGAGGACGCTGAATCCGGGCAGGGTGCCGTTGATGCCGCACACGAGCTCCCCGCGTTCCTGGACGGCTGCCAGGATTCCATCGCCGGTCGCGGGCGGCTCGCTCTCGGCTGGCTCGCTGGACGCCGGCTCACTCTCGGCTGGCTCGCTGGACGCCGGCTCGCTCTCGCCGGCGGGCTGCGACGCGTCGGTGGTCGGTGGCGGCGTGTCGCCGCAGGCCGTCGCGACCAGCGCGAGGATGACGAGCGCGATGATGGACACTCCGAATCTGGGCATTGAACGCAACCTCCGTGAGAGAACGATCCGATCGGTCGCCGGCCCGGCGGGCCGTGCCCATCCTACGTGGTCACGCAATACCACCATCGTTTTGCCGTGCGAACACGGGGCGCGTCTCGAGTGTCGGATGCACCCGGCCCCGGCATACGCCATGCGCCGCACGATCGATCCTACCGCTGGGCACGCTCAGGTCGGCCCGATGACGTAGCCGCGCGCCTCGAGCAGCTGGCCGGCGAACTCATCCGGCAGGTCGCTCTCCAGCACAGCCTGCACTGCCGCCTCGACGTCGTACTCGACGCGCCGGAACTCGACGCTGACGCCATCGGCAGAAGTCTCGATGAGAGCCCAGCAGGCTCGCGGGTCGCCGTCCTTTGGCTTGCCGGTGCTCCCGACGTTGACGAACAGGGTCTCGTCGATCCGCTTGGTGTAGGGCCTGTGCGTGTGGCCGCAGAGGATCACGTTGGCATCGGCGCCGGCGGCGATGCGCTCGAACGTCGAGTCCGGCTTGTCCTCGAACAGGTACTCGTTGATGCGGCGCGGGCTGCCGTGGACGAGCAGGAAGCGCTGGCCGTCCTGCTCGAAGCGGATCTGCGGGTTGAGGCCGCGCAGGTACGCCTTGTTGGCATCGGACGTGTGGGCCTTGGTCCATGCGAACGACTCGTCGCCGAGGGACCGCTCAACCGGGTCGCTGTAGGCGCAGCCGCATTCGTCGCGGTCGTGGCCCGTGCCGTCGTCGTAGTTGCCCATGACGATCGGGATGCCTTCCCGTTGGAGGAGCTCGAGCGTCTCATTCGGCCAGGGCGCGTAGCCGACCAGGTCGCCGAGGCAGTAGCGGTCGTCGACGCCGGTCGCGGCGATGTCGGCGAGGACCGCGCGCAACGCGGGCAGGTTGGAATGGACGTCGCTGAAGATGGCCATCCTCATGGCTCGATGCTACTCCGATCGCGTGGAACGGCCGCCCAGCCGGGCGCCAGCGCCTCGGCCACCGCTCGCTGGGGCAACGAGCCCTGCTCAGTCACCGACAAGTCCTCTGTCGGGAGCGGCTCGAGGGGGAAGCGCGCCATCTCCATCGAGGCGAAGCTACCCGCTCAAGATCAAGGTCCCGTCAAGAGTGCTGCGTCGGTCCATCCGACCGGATGCGTTCCGCGGCGTTGAGGCGACCAGCCAAAGGCAGGGTTGGTGGAGATGAGGGGACTCGAACCCCTGACCCCCGCGATGCGAACGCGGTGCTCTCCCAGCTGAGCTACATCCCCGACAGGCCGGCGGCGAGTATAGCAAAGCTCGTTCCGGCTTCCCGAACTAGAACAAGTGTTCTATCATGGATGGTCCGATGAGGACCGATGCCGCCATCTCGCTCTCCCTGGCGACCGCTCTCGACACGCTCCGCCAGCGCGGCCTGGGACTGCGTCGGGGGAGTGAGGCGCCGATGCCCGAGCAGGCGTGCCCATCGGTTCCGACCGGTCATCGGTCGCTCGATGCCGCGCTCGGCACCGCTGGCTGGCCGCGCGGTGCGCTGGCGCTCATCGACGCCCCGGCCGGGAGCGGCGCCACCACACTGGCGCTCGGCACGCTGGCGGCCGCCCAAGCGGTCGGTGGTCTGGTGGCATGGCTCGATCTCGACGGCACCCTCGATCCGGCCGTGGCCGCGCGACTCGGAGTGAGCCTCGAGTGGCTCCTCGTCTTGCACCCGCGCGACCCCGCCGAGGCGATCGAGCTGGCCGCCTGGCTCGGGCGCTCGGGCCTCATCGATGCCCTCGTCCTCGACCTGGGAGAGTGGGCGGCTCCCGAGCGGCGGGCGCTGGATCGGCTCGCGGGGCTCCTCGCCCGGTCAGGGTCGACGTCGGCGCTGGTCCTGTCGCCGGCCGGCCGGACGGTGACGGGGGTCGTGGCTGGCGTGCGGGTGGCGTTGCAGCGAACTGCCTGGCTGGGGATCGGCCGCGACCTGGTCGGCCAGCGGGTGCAGGCGGTCGTCGAACGCCATCGCTGGGCGCTTGCCGGCGGCTCGGCGGAGCTCGACCTCTGGTTCGGGGAGGGTCGCCGCATCGATCCGCTGGTGGCCACGCTGGCGCAGCCGCAGTTGCTCGAGGAGCGGACCGCCCTCCGCGTCGTGAGCGCCTGATCGTGTCGCGCCATCCGGTATCGCCAGCTACCAATTACTGCCGCCCATGACCCGACTCCTCGCCCTCGTCTGGCCCGAGCTGCGCGTGCCCGACGCCGACGCGCGTCCCTTCGAGCGTATGCTCGACGCGCTCGACGACCTCTCCCCGCGGGTGGAGGCGGTTGGTCTCGGCGTGGCGCTGGTGGATGTGACCGGGCTGGGGCCGATGTGGGGGTCGGAGCGGCGGATTGCGGCACGGGCGGGGATGCTGACCCGCGCCGTGGCGCCGCTGACCACGCGCTGCGGGATTGGCGACAACCGCTGGCTGGCGGCGTTGGCCGCACGGCTGGCATGCCCCTCGCGGCCGGAGGCTCCGGCAGCGTTCCATGCGATCGACGGCCGCGAGGCGCTGCGCGACCTGCCATTGACCCTGCTGCCGGCCGATGCGGCGATGCGTCAGCGCTTCACGCTCTTCGGGCTCACCCAGATGAGCCAGCTGGCCGACCTGCCGCGCTCCGCGGTCGGCGCTCAGTTCGGCCCGACGGGAGAGCGGCTCCAGTCGCTGGCCCGCGGTCACGACCCGCGGCCGATCGTGCCGCGGCGGCGCCCGGAACGGGTGGAGGCGCGTGCGGCCTTCGAGCCGCCGCTCGACGGGATCGGCGCCGTGGGACTCACCCTGCGCCGCCTGGCCGCCGAGCTCTGTGATCGGCTCCGGGAGCGTCATCTGGCGCCGGGCCGCGCGACGCTGGTGCTGACGCTCGAGGACGCACCCGCGCTCCGCGTGGCCCAGCCCTTCCCGCAGCCTGTGCTCGAGCCGGACTGGATCGCGCGGCTCCTGCTCTCCCGCCTGGAAGCGGCCGCGCGCCTGCGGATGTTGCCAAACGCCAACCTGGTTGACGTTATGCGGCTCGAACGGCCTGATCGTCGCGCCATTGGCGTATGGCAGGAACCGGCGCTCCACGAGCCCGAGCACGGGCTGGAGCCGAGGATCGTCTCGGTCATCCTCGCCTTCGATCGGTTGAGCGATCCGGCAACCAGGCAGCTGCCTGCGTTCGAGGCACGGGCAGGACGGTGGGAGGAGCTACGCTGGTCGCTGGAGCGAATTCGGCATCGCTTCGGGGAGGGTCGCCTGTGGCGGGCCGTCGACGAGCGTCCGACCGCGGCGCTGCCCGAGCATCGGTCGCGGCTGGTGGATATCGGCCAATGACGAGGCGCTACGCGGACCATCCGCTCGTCCAGGTCGATACCGATGCGGCCGGTGTGCCGACTCGCCTGCGCATGGACGGCACCGATCACGGGGAGCTTGGCATCTGCAACCGTTGGCGTGTCGACGATGGCTGGTGGCGGGAGCCGGTCGCCCGCGCCTGCTACAAGGTCGTCACCCGTTCGGGCCTTCTCGCGGTGATCTTCCTCGACGAGATCCGCGGCACCTGGCACCTGGAGCGGCTGTTCGACTGACGCTGGCACCGCTCGTGCGGTGGGCACGCGCATGAATGACTTCGACCGGCCGCCGGGAGCCATCGACGACCCGGGCATGAAAGGCGGCATCGATCCGCAGCTGGATAGCCTGCCACCGGGAAGCTCCGCCGATGACACGGGTGGCCCGGGCGAGCCGCAGGCAGCCGAGCTTGACCTGCCGGGCCCCGATGACCCGGTCGCCTGGGGCTACGTCGAGGCCGACACGCTCGTCGTCGGTCCCGACAGCGAGGAGCTCGGCAGAGTCGCCGCCATGCTCGGCACGGAGACAGAGGGGATCTTCCACGGCGTGGCCGTCACGCCATACGGCGACGGCACCACGCGGGTCGTGCCCGCCGACGCGGTGACGCACCTCACCTCCGCGAAGATCCATATCGCGTACGATTCGGATCGGCTGGCTGCCGCCGACGAGCATCACCCGCTCGAGATCGACTAGAACTGGTCCTCGCACTCCGGATAGCCATCGGGCATCCGCGGCATGAGGAAGAAGTCCACCGTCCCGTTCCCATCGGCCCAGTCCAGCGATCCGGTCGTCGCCCGGTCGAGCCCGACATCGGCGTAGCCCAGTGCCGTCAGCGCCTCGACCATCCGTGCGGCCTCGTCCGTGCCGATCACTCCGCAGCGGTAGGTCGGTGATCTCGAGTCGCCGGTCGCCTCGCCGAACTGGTCGAGAGCCCCGTCGAACGGCCACGGGATTTCTGAGGCATCCGCCGTGTCGAACGGCGGCCTGTCGGGAGACGGGGTGAGCACCAGCTGATAGTCCGATCCCGCGTACGGGTGGCTGGCACCGGTCCACGCGTCGGCATCCACCAGTGCCTCCGGATCACGCAGCTGCTGAGCCAGTGCGTCGAGCTGTCGCCGCTCCGGTGACGGCTGGTAGTAGGTCGACTCCTCCTCATCGCCGAGCCACTGCACCGACGTCACGACCACGTCATCGCCACCGTCGCCTGCCGCCGTGAAGGTGTATGCGGAGACGCCTCGGCCGGGGGGCTCCGCGCCCGGTTGGGGCTGGAGCTCGTGGTTGGCGCTGCCGCCGAGCAGGCCACCTCCGAAGATATGCTCGCGAAGGTCGGCAAGGCCCGCCGGGGTGAGGCTCCGCGTGACGAGGCTGCTTGCCTCGGCCTCCGCCGGAACGGGCTGCCAGACCAGGGTTCCGTCGGCCATCAGCGTCGCCCAGGGCAAAAGCTGCGACGGGTAGGTCGGCCCGCCACCGTGGCTGACCAGCCGCAGCAGCAGGCCATCGCCGGTCACCGGCGGCTCGGTGGGCGCCGCCGAAGCGCTCGGGGTGGCGGAGGGGCTCGGCGTCACCGCGGCCGTCGGTTCCGCGCTGGTGCTCGCCGAGGGCGAGACGCTCGGGGAGATCTCGGCGCCAACGTCCCGCCCGACCAGGCTCGGAAGCTGGGTTCCGGCAACGACGGCGAGGAGCAGCACCGCGGCGGCCGCGAGAAGCCGCACGGAGGTGCGTCCCGACCAGCCGCTGCCTCGCTGCGGCGTATCGGCAATGCGGTCCAACGCGCCGTCGAGGATCCGCCCCGGTGCCTCGCGCGGCGCGTCCGCTCGCAGGCGCGCGGCGATCTGTTCGTCGATGCGGTCCTGGGTATTCATGCGATGTGTCCTTCCGAACGCTGCGGGTCGGTGCCGATCGCCGCACGCAGCGCCAGGCGTGCGTGGTGGAGCCGTGACTTGGCCGTTCCGACCGGGATGTCGAGCGCATCCGCGATCTCGGAGAGCGAGAGGCCGAGGTAGTAGTGGTGAACCACGACGGCGCGATGGTCCGTCGAGAGCAGCTTCAGGCCCCGGTCGATGGCGTCTCGATCGGCGAGCTCACCGCTCGAATCGGAGGTCGGCCGGTCGTGATCGGGCATGAGCCGGATGTTCGATTCGTGTCGTCGACCACGGCGCGACTCGTCGCGGCAGGCGTTCACCAGCAATCGGCGCAGCCACGCGTCAAGCCGTTCAGGGTCGCGCAGCGAACGGAGGTCGCGCCAGGCTCGCACCAGCGCCTCCTGCACCGCGTCCTCCGCTCGGCTTCGATCGCGCAGGATGAGCGCGGCGGTCGCGAACAGCAGGTCGAGCCTCGGCGCCGCCAGGGCGGCGAAGGCGTCGCGATCTCCGCCGGCAGCCTCCTGGATCAACGCATCATCTGGCACGGGGCCTCCTCTGCGCACCCGGTGGAGGGCGCGTCTGCATGGTATGGCGGCTGCGCGGCCCGATCGGTTCACTTCGTCGGTCGGGTACGATCGGCCGATGCACGGCGACCGAACCGCGCTTCGGATGTGAGCGACGGACCGTACCGCGTCGATCGCCTCTGGCCGGACCCAGCGTCCGAGCTCGACCTCGACGAGGCGATGGACGGTTTCACCGTGCCGGCGGTACCGTCGGGCCGGCCGCTGGTGGCGATCAACATGGTGACCAGCATCGACGGGCGCGCCCAGCTGGCGGGGACGGCGGAAGGCCTCGGCAGCCGGGCCGATCGGCGCCTGATGCGCCTCTACCGCGCGGCGTTCGACGCGGTTGGCAGCGGCGCGGGCACGTTGCGGGCGTCCGGGATCTGGTTGCGGCTCGGCGACGACCTCGCCGCACGTCGCGTGGCGGAGGGCCGGCCGCCGAACCCGCTGGGAATCGTCCTGGCCGGCTCAGGCCCGATCCCGACCGATGCGGGCTGGTTCGGAGGCGACGAGCCGCGCATCCTGGTCGTCGGCAAGGACAATCCGATGACCGATGCGCCGCCCGGAACCGAGCTGCTGCGCAGCCCCGACGAGCGCCCAGGCCCACGCTGGGTGCTCGAGCGCCTGGCCGAGCGCGGCATCGGATCCCTGGTGCTCGAGGGCGGGCCGAGCGTGAACGCATCCTTCCTGGCCGACGACCTGATTGACGAGGTGTACTGGACCGTCGGTCCGCACCTTCTCGGAACCGACGCCCTGCGCATGATCGCGCCGATCGATGGAGGCTCCCCGTACCGGGATGCCCCCCGGCGCGGAGAGCTCGTCAGCGTGCTGCGCCACGAGGGCGAGCTGTTCCTGCGTTACCGATTCGAGGCGGCCGGGTAGCATCGGCCGATGACGCAGCTCGATCTCGGGCGGCTCGGGGTGTGGGGTCATCTCGACTCGCTCGCCGCTCCGGAGGCGATCGCCTATGTCCGCCGCGCCGAGGCGCTCGGGTACGGGACGCTCTGGGTGCCGGAGACGGTTGGCCGGGAGCCATTCGCCCTTCTCGGCCTCCTCGCGGGTGCGACGAGCAAGATCAACCTGGGCACCAGCATCATCGGCATCTGGGGCCACGACGCGCAGACGACGCGCATGGCGAGCATGACCCTGTCCGAGGCGAGCGGGGGCCGGTTCGTGCTGGGCCTCGGTGTCAGCCATCCGCATCTTGCCGGGAAGGTGCGCGGGCACGTGTTCGAACGGCCGCTCACGCGCATGCGGGAGTACCTCGCGGCGTACCGCGCGGCCGTCTATCGCGGTCCCGTCGCGGATGAGCCGGTCGAGCCGCCGGTGCTGATCGCGGCGCTGCGCGAGCGTATGACCGACCTGGCGGCAACCGGTGCCGATGGCGCGCTCCCGTACCTGGTGACTGCGGAGCGGGCGGCCTGGATGCGAGGGCGCCTGGACCTCGCGGCCGGCGGTCCGGGCCGGGCGCTGGCGGTCACGCTGCCGGTAGTCATCGGTGAGCAGAACGAGCGTGACGCGGCGCGCGCCTACCTGAAGCCGTACCTGCGCACGCCGACTTACCACGCCTCGTGGGAGCTCCAGGGCTTCGATCCGTCGGACTGGGAGCCGCCGGGAAGCGATCGCCTGGTGGACGCCATGGTGGCGACCGGCCCGGTCGAAGCGGCGCACGAACGCATTGCCGAGATGCTGGCGGCGGGCGCCGGTCACGTGGCGATCATCCCGCTGTCGGCGGACGGAACGACGGAGCGGACGGCGACGCTCGAGAGCCTGGCGTCGCCATGACCCGGCCACGCTCGGTACGCATGCGCACGATGCAGGCACCCATCGATCCGGTGCGCCTGCCGGCACTCCGACGACGGATCGTCTGGACGCTGTTCGCCGTCTCCGCGCTCGGCAGCACCGGCTATATCGCGGCAATCACGGCGGGGACGCTGGCCGCCGCGGATATGTCGGGCGGCGCCTCGTTCGGAGGCCTGCCGACCGCGACGAGCACCTTGGGAACCGCGGTCGCGGCGAGCCTGCTCGCCTTCATCATGCTTCGAGTCGGACGCCGCCGCGGGCTTCTCCTCGGCATCGTTGCCGGGACCCTGGGCGGCGCGGTGGCGGTTGCCGGCGTGCTCCTCGCATCGCTGCCACTGCTGCTGGCTGGCAGCGCCCTGGCGGGCTCGGCGAATGGCGCCGCCCAGCTGGGACGTTATGTCGCCGCCGACCTGTTTCCGCCCGAGCGACGGGCACGAACGATCGGGACGGTGGTGTGGGGCGCCACCATCGGCGCCGTCAGCGGACCGAACCTGGTGGCGCCGGCGGGAAGTGCCGCGGTGTCGTTCGGTCTGCCGCCATTGGCG
Organism: Candidatus Limnocylindria bacterium; assembly: GCA_046261895.1. GTDB lineage: Bacteria > Chloroflexota > Limnocylindria > QHBO01 > QHBO01 > JACDBZ01. The sequence goes on along the minus strand of JBHENV010000008.1, from coordinate 9,983 downwards.
GGCACCTACCTGTTGACCGTGGGGTTTATCGGCCTGGCGGCCCTCATCACGTTCATTTTTCTGCGTCCGGAGCCGTATCGGCTGGCGGATTCCTCCGCCATCACCACGCATTCCGAGAGCGAGGCACGCGTCTCGTTGACCGACATGATGCGAGCCCCGACCGTCCTCGTCGCGCTCGTCACGCTTGCCGCCGGGCAGGTGGTGATGGTGCTCATCATGACGATGACGCCACTGCACCTGACCGATCACGGGCATGGCCTCCAGACGGTCGGGATCGTGCTGTCGGCGCACACGTTCGGCATGTTCGCACTGTCGCCGATCTCGGGACGGCTGACCGATCGATTCGGCACCCCGCGGATCATCGCGGCAGGTCTCACGACGCTGGCCCTGGCGGGGCTGATCGCCGCCGGAGCGCCGCCCGACGGCGGGCTGCTGCTGACTTTCGCCCTCTTCCTGCTCGGCTTCGGCTGGAACCTCGGGTTCGTGGCGGGTTCCTCGATGCTCACCACGGGGCTCACGCTCGGGGAACGGACCCGGGTCCAGGGTGTCTCGGACGGCGTGATCTGGACGACGGCGGCCGTCGCGAGCCTGGTATCCGGACTGATCGTTGCCGGCGCCTCCTACACGGCGCTGGGTTTGCTGGCGGTGGGGCTCCTCTTCGTGCCGGCGGCACTGCTGGTGACGCGCCGCAGCGGCCTTGCGATTGGCCGCGCCGCCTGAGATCGGTGAGGGAGCGGTTGGCGCGATCGCATGCGTCTCGGCATACTGGCGCGGATGCCAACCACATCGCCTGGCCGGTGGCCGGCGCTGGCGCCGGCCACGCTTCTCGCGTGCGTTCTCCTTGGCGCATGTGACCTGTCCGCCTCGCCACCGACCAGCCCGACCGATTCGGCGACCGACGATGCCTGCACCCCTGAGGAGGTGCAGGAGGGAGGGATCGACGGCCGGGTCATCGGCCCCGACGGGGACCCGCTGAACGACATTCTCGTCATCATCACCGCCGCCAGGTTCCAGGGCGAGACTCGCACGGGCGAGGACGGCGTCTTCAGCGCGCCCGGGGTGTCCGGCGAGTTCGAGATCTCGACCACTGACATCGACCATCGGCCCGCGATTCGCCAGGTGACGGTTCCGTGCGGCGAGCTCCTCGAGGTGGAGCTGGTGCTGACCCCGGTCGAGGGCTGAGCCGCCCTTCCTTAAATAGAACGATCGTTCTATCATGGGTCGTCCGATGGGCATGCCGGACGACTACTGCGAGCTTCACTCGCACACCAACTTCAGCTTTCTCGACGGTGCGTCGCACCCCGAGGAGCTGATCGCCCGTGCGGCCCAGCTCGGACTGCCCGCACTGGGCATCACCGACCACGCCGGCCTGTATGCCGCGGTACGCGGCTGGAAGGCGGCCCAGGAGACCGAGACCGATGCCGGCCGCGAGGCGGGGCTCAGCCCGGTGCGCCCCATCATCGGCCTCGAGCTCACGATCCCACGCACCGATGACGAGCTGCGCCTGGCGCGACGTGGCCGCAAGCTGAACGACCCGCTGCGTGGCGCGAAGGCGAGCCGCGGCTGGCCCGGCGAGCACCACGCCGGACCGATCCCCGGCGATCACCTCGTGCTCCTGGCTCGCGACGTCGATGGCTACACCGCCCTCTCGCGCCTGGCATCCCGTGGACACCTGGCAGGAGAAAAGCAGTTCCCGATCTTCGAGCGCGCGCTGGTGGAGGCGGCGCTCGACGAGGCCCGTGGTCACCTGCTCGGCCTCTCCGGATGCCGGAACGGGCACGTTCCACGGCTCCTGCTTGCCGGCCAGGGCGCGGCCGCGTGCGCCGTGGCCCGCGACTGGGCGGGGTACTTCGGGGACGGAGACTTCGCCATCGAGCTCAGCCACCATCTCCAGCCCGATGACGACTGGCTCGTCGCCCAGCTTGCCGAGCTGGCTGACGAGACCGGTCTGCCGACGGTCGTCACCAACGAGGTTCACTACGCCGATCCGGACGGTCATCGGCTCCAGGACGTTCTCGTCTGCATTCGCCATGGCGCGACGCTGGAGGAGGTTCGGGAGCTGCTGCTGCCGAACGCCGAGTACCGACTCAAGACGGGCGCCGAGCTGGCTCGCATCGGCGCCGGCTTGCCGGACGGGCGCAGCCGCCGCGCCTGGGAGGCGGGTATGGCGCGCAGCGCGACCATCGGGCAGCGGTGCCGGTTGGAGCTCGGCTTCGAGCGCTATCGGTTTCCGGGATTCAGCGTCCCGAAGGGGGAGACCGCGTTCTCATTTCTCTATCAGCTTGCACACGACGGCTTACTGCGCCGTTACCAGCCGATTACCAAGCGCGCGCTGAACCAGCTGACGCACGAGCTCGACATCATCGACCGCACCAACCTGTCCGAGTTCTTCCTGATCGTATGGGACCTGATGGAGTTCGCGCGGAACAACGACATCATCGGGCAGGGACGGGGAAGCGCCGGCGACTCGATCGTGGCCTACTGCCTGGGCATCACCAAGGTCGACCCGATCGAGCACAAGCTCCTCTTCGAGCGCTTCATCAACGAGGCCCGCGCGCTGCCAGACATCGATATCGACTTCGACGTCAATCGGCGTGAGGAGGTGATCCAGTACCTCTATACGAAGTACGGCGCCGACCATGCCGCCATGGTCTGCACCATCGTCACGTACCGCGCCCGGAGCGCAGTACGTGAGGTGGCAAAGGCGCTCGGCTTCCCCCTCGAGGGGATCGATGCCCTGGCCAAGTCGCTCGACACCCGCGACGCCGCCGATGTCGCCCGCGATCTGGCGCTGGACGGCTCGTTCGCCTGGCTCTTCGACGAGCTTGGAATCGAGATGGCCGATGCCGCCATCCCGCCCGGTCGCGACGGGCGCGGGTCAGGGCTGGTGCAGCCGACCTCCGACTCGTCGTGGAACTCGCGTCCGCGGCCGGCGCTCGATGTGCGCCCGGTCAGCGAGGGCGGCTGGTATCCGCCGAAGCGGGCGCGCGTGCTCGACGCATCGGTCACCACGGTGAAGCACGAGGCGCAGGAGACGAAGCGCTATGCCCGTTCCGGGGACCTGGTGGGGAGCGAGCTGCAGCTGCCGACGCCGCACGACAACGGCTCGCCGGGCCCGTCGAGCAGGCGGCCGAAGCTGGTGCGGGTGGATTCGGAGAGCGGAATGCCGGTCGAGGAGCGGCGCCGGCCGAGGGTCGTGCCGGTGCCACCATCGCGGCCCGCGAAATCCTCTCAGATATTCACCACGCGACTCTTAGGATCGGAATCAGGGCCTCTTGAGGCCGATATCGGCGCTCAAACCTCGGTAAATCTGCGACTTCCAGCCGAGTCTGTCGAAGAAACCGCCTCTAACAGTCACCCGGTGAATATGCGACAGGAAATGAGCGTGACCGACCACGCTCCGAGGAATCGGTGGCAGTGGCTCCTCACCCTGTGCGCCGAGATCGACGGCTTCCCCCGCCATCTCGGCATCCACGTCGGCGGCATGCTGGTCACCCGCACGCCACTGATCGACCTCGTGCCAATCGAGCGCGCCACGATGCCAAACCGAGTCGTCACCCAGTACGACAAGGAGGATATCGAGCAGCTCGGCCTGGTGAAGATCGACCTCCTCAGCCTCCGCACGCTGGGCGTGATGAGCGATGCCCTCGACCGCATCCAGCGTGACACCGGCACTCGCCCGGATCTCGACAGCCTTCCGCACGACGATCCCGAGGTGTATCGGTCCATCCAGGCCGCCGACACGGTCGGCATGTTCCAGATCGAGAGCCGCGCCCAGATGCAGTCGCTCCCCAAGGCACGGCCGGAGCGCTTCGAGGACCTCGTCGTCCAGGTTGCGATCATTCGGCCCGGCCCGGTGCAGGGCAACGCCGTCCACCCGTATCTCCGACGAAGAGCCGGCGAGGAGCCGGTCACCTACGCCCATCCCTCCCTCGAGCCGATCCTCGAGGACACGCTCGGGGTGATCCTGTACCAGGAGCAGGTGATGCAGGTCGCGATCGACGTCTGCGGCTACACCGCCGTCGAGGCCGACATCTTCCGGAAGGCGATGGGCTCTCATCGCAGCCACGCCAAGATGCAGGCCGAGCGCGGCCGGTTCGTCGGTGGTGCCATGCGCACCGGCCTGACCGAACCGGATGCCGAGGCCCTCTTCCAGAAGTGCTCGGCCTTCGCCGAGTTCGGCTTCGCGCGCGCCCACGCCGCGGCCTTCGCCAAGATCAGCTACGACACCGCCTGGCTGAAGCGCTACCACCCGGCGTACTACACGGTCGGCGTGCTCAACAACCAGCCGATGGGCTTCTACTCGCCGGCGGTCGTCATCAACGACGCCAAGCGCCACGGCATGAGCGTCCTGCCGATCGACGTGAACGAGTCCGCCTGGGAGCACGACACGCGATGCCTCGACGGGGCACACGCCATCCGCCTCGGCCTGCGCCAGGTGAAGGGCCTCGACGAGCGCGCCCGCGAAACGCTGGACCGGGAACGAGCGCGCGGCGCGTACACCTCCGTGCGCGACTTCATCGCCAGGACGGGCCTCGGCGAGCAGGTGGTCGAGCGGCTGATCAGCATCGGCGCCTTCGACTGGACCGATGCGCCTCGCCGCGAGCTCCTCTGGCAGCTGCGAACGACCCTGGCCGATGCGGACCCGAAGCATCCGGCCCTCGGCCTGACCGATGACGCCCAACGGGCGCTCGGCGCATCCCTGCCGGCGATGACGCCGGCCGAACAGGTCGCCGCTGACTACCGCGACACAGGCGTCTCACCGGGCATCCATGCGGTCGAGCTCTTCCGCGATCGGCTCAGCGGCCGCGGCGTGATCACCGTGGCAGGGGCGGCCGTGCTGCGCGATCGGTCCCGGATCCGGCTGGCGGGCCTGGCGGTCAGCATCCAGCACCCGATGACGGCGAAGAACTTCGTGTTCATCGCACTCGAGGACGAGACCGGCATGATCAACGTCACCCTGCGTCCGCAGGTCTACCAGGCGCACCGCGCGCTGCTCCATCGGCATCCGCTGCTGGTGATCGACGGCAGGCTGCAGGTGGAAGGGGCCGTGCTCAACGTCATCGCCCAGCGACTGCGGAGCGTGGACGACGCGCTCGACGGCACGCCCGAGCACTTGGACCTGGCGAAGCAGCAGCGCATGTTCCGATAGGACCATCCGCCCCTTGATCGCCTGAGACGCGGGCCTGTAGAATCCGGCCACGCGGGCACCTCAACGGCCTCGTCATCAGGGGGACTCATGCCCGAGCCGCGTCCCGCGTCGCGTCGACGCACCTACCGTCTGGCGCCCCTCTTCCTGGCCGTTCTCGTCTTCGCCACGCTGGTGCCGCAGCGCCAAGCAGCGGCCACGGACGGCTTTCTGGACCGCCCGGCTCCATTCCCCGTGCGGGGCGGCGGCGAGAAGGGCGATGGCACGGCACCCGATTCGCAGCCGACCGGCAGGCTGATCGTGCGCTATCGCGATGGCGTGACCGATGCACAGCGCGAACGCATTCGCGCGGCCGATCGGCTCGAGCTCGTGTCCAGCGTCGCGCTGCCGAACACGGAGATCGTCGTGCCGGCGGAGGGTGGCGTGTCCCAGGCGCTCGCGCAGCTGGGGCGCCGGTCCGATGTGCTGTACGTCGAGCCGGAGTATCGGCGCACCCACATGGCCGGTCCGACCACCGAGCCGCTTTTCCGGCAGCAGTGGGGCCACCACAACACCGGGCAGGAGGTCGGTGGGTTCAACGGCGCGCCGAACGTCGACATGAACGTGCCGGAGGCGTGGGAGATCACGACCGGAGACGCGGACCTCGTGGTCGCGGTGACCGACGACGGCGTGGACTTCTCGCATTCCGACCTTGCCGATCGCGCGTGGGTCAATCCGGGCGAGACGGCCGGGAACGGGATCGACGACGACGGGAACGGCTACGTCGACGATGTCAACGGCTGGGACTTCTGCGAGGGCGACAACACCGTCTTCGAGGCAGGCGACGCGCACGGCACGCACGTGGCGGGCACCATCGCCGCATCGGGAAACGGCGCGGGCATCGCCGGCGTCGCACCATCGGTCAAGATCATGGCCGTGCGGTTCCTGGGGGATGACCTCTCGTGCGGCACGGATGCGCAGGCGGCCAATGCGATCGCCTACGCCCACGACAACGGCGCGCGCATCATCAATGCGTCCTGGGGTGGCTACGGCTACAGCCAGACCCTTCGCGCCGCGGTCCTCAACGCCCCCGAAGCGCTGCTCGTCGCCGCCGCGGGAAACGACAACCTGGACACTGATCTCGATCCGGTGTATCCGGCGTCGTTCGACCTGGGGAACATCCTCTCGATCGCCGCGATCCACAACGAGGGGCATCTCACCGAGTTCACGAACTACGGGTACGAGAGTGTCGACGTGTCGGCCCCCGGCGAGGACATCCTCAGCACCGTTCCGGGTGGCCTGTGGGAGCACTGGTCCGGCACCTCCATGGCGGCGCCTCATGCCAGCGGGGTCGCCGCGCTGGCGGCATCGGCCAAGCCGGAGCTGCTGGGCAATGCTTCTGCGCTCCGCGCGGACCTGATCGCGACCGCAAAGGCTCTGCCCAGCACCCTGTTCTGGGTCGCGTCGCCGCGGCTGCTCGACGCGCGCGCGGCCGTGGTGGACCGCCCCGACATCACGCGCCTGGCCGGGACGAACCGGTACGCCACCGCGGCCGCAGTCTCGAAGGCGACCTATGTCCCGGGGGTGCCCTACGTGTTCATCGCCGTCGGGACGAGCTTTCCCGACGCGCTCGCCGGTGGTGCGGTCGCTGCGCAGACCGGATCGCCGCTCCTTCTGGTCAAGGGAACAACGATCCCGTCCGAGACGGTGGCGGAACTCCAGCGGCTGAAGCCTCACCAGATCTTCGTGCTCGGGTCACCCGGCGTCATCGGGCATGCTGTACTCAACGCGCTGGGGCAGTACGACGATCCGGCGAGCGAGCAGGTCATTCGGCTGTGGGGCAACAACCGGTACGAAACCGCGGCGGCCGTCGCCGAACGCTTCAGCCCCGGAGTTCCGACCGCCTTCATCGCCACCGGTGCGGACTTCCCGGATGCCCTGGCCGGCGTGCCCGCCACTGCGATCAAGGGTGGCCCCTTGCTGCTGGTGACGAACACGACCATTCCACCGGCAACCGCGGTCGCCCTGGACTACCTCCAGCCACAGCGCATCGTGATCCTGGGAGGCACGGGCGTCATCTCGAGTGGCGTCGCGACGCTGCTGGATCAGTTCACCGGACCGGTTGAGCGCATGAGTGGTGCGAACCGCTATGCCACTGCGGCGGACGTCGCAGCCAGGGTCTTTCCGGCTGCCGAGACGGCATTCGTTGCGAACGGGCTCGGGTTCCCGGACGCGCTCACCGGTGGCCCGTCGGCCGGTGCCTTTGGCGGCCCGTTGTTGCTGGTGAACACCTTGGCCGCGCAGTCGTCGACTCGGCTGCAGCTGGAACGGCTTCAGCCGGCACGGATCTTCGTCCTCGGTGGCGACTCCGTCGTGCCGGACCACGTTGTCACCGAGATCCAGGGACTGTTCCCGTAAGGCCGGAGGGGCTTGGCGCCTGACGCATGAGCTGCAGGAGCCGGTGCGCGCCTTCGCCGCCGGCATGCCCGGTGCGTGGAGGATCACCCCTGGGGCGAATCGGTCTTCAAGGTCGGCAAGAAGGTGTTCGTGTTCTTCGGCATCCTCGACACCGATGATGGGCTGCGTCTCACGGTCAAGCTGCGCGACTCACACGAGGAGGCGATGGCCATGCCGTGGGTCGTGCCGGCTGGGTACGGACTCGATCGTGGCTGCTGGGTTACCGCCGTCGCGCCTGCCGACACGCCGATCGAGATGATCAGCGGCTGGATCGACGAAGCTACCGGCTGGTGGCGCCGAAGAAGCTCGTCGCCTCGCTCGACCGCGGCTGATCGGGGTCGGACCCCGGCCTGGCATGCGCCAAGATCTGGACATGCCCCGCACCACGGGCTAAACGATCATCGACAGCGAGCACCCTGTCGATTTGACCGTCGTACGGGTCAGATCCTGACGGAGCTCGGTCGATGGCGTCGTTCGTTGAACGTAGGCCCCGCACCGCGGGTCGGGTCAACGGCGGGGAACCGGGCAATGGCGGCCGATCGCGACGGAACCGATGAGGGGCGAGGGGCGTCAGGCACGGTGCTGCAGCATCGATCCAACGCCCCGTACCAAACAGGAGGACGGTCGATGCGACGTCCCTGGCTTTCAGTTCTGGCGGCCTCGGCCGCCCTACTCATCACCGCTGGGCCGACGCTGGCGTGCGGCGGTCTCATCGGTCCGAATGGGGCCGTCAACCTGCTTCGCACGACCACCTTCGCTGGATATCACGACGGCATCGAGCACTACGTCACCTCGTTCGAGTTCGCCGGTGGCGGCGGCGCCTTCGGCAGCATCACCCCGCTGCCGGGCGTACCGACCGACGTCGTGCGGGGCGGCGACTGGACCCTTCAACGCCTGATCCGCGAGACCGATCCGGTCGACGACCTTGCATTTCGTGCCGCCGATGCCGCCGGGAGTGCGCTGGCCGAGGCCGAAGTGCTCCTCGAAACGACGATCGACGCGCTGGACATCACGATCCTGCGGGGCGGCGGCGACGAGGTGGGCCTGTGGGCCAGGAATCACGGCTTCCGCCTCCCGCCCGATGCACCGGAGGTGCTCGACTTCTATGCCGACCGGAGCCCGATCTTCATGGCTGCGGCCTTCGACGCCGATGCCGCCGCGGCTCGTGGCCAGGCACTCGGCGATGGCACGCCGGTCCATCTGACGATCCCGACCGACAACCCGTGGGTCCCGCTGCGCATCCTGGGCCTTGGCAAGGCCGACGGCGAGCTCGTCGAGGCCGACGTATACCTGTTGACCGACATCCGGCCCGCCCTCCTGCCGAACGCCGGCGCATTCGCCGAGTCGGACGGACTGATCCTCGACCACAGCGCGGCCGCGAACGAGACGCTGCTCGAGGACCTGCGGTCGGACGTGGGTATGGAATGGGTGCCGGACGAGGCGTGGCTGACCAAGGTGGTCGTCCAATCCGAGGCGGGGGATCTCGACTTCGACCTCGCCATCGACGCGTCGGGCACCGGCAAGCCCTCGGCGGTGGATGCCGGCTACGCGCCCTTCGGCGATCAACCCGCACCGCAGACGCCGGTGGCGCTCTACCTGCTGGTCGCGGCGGTGCTGACGATCGTGGTGCCGGTCCTGCTCAGCCGCTCGAGCGCCATGGCCCGGCGACTCCGACCGCTCGCAGGCGCATGAAGCTGGCGCGCCGCCCGTGGCCCGCGGCCGTGGCACTGCTCCTGGCTGTGACCACGGCCGTTGGCTGCGCACCGACGGCCCAGACGGTCACAATCACCATCCACTACTCCGCCTTTGACCCGCCTGAGATGACCGTTCCGGCCGGCGTGCCGATCACCTTCGTCCTCGTCAACGAGGACCCGATCGACCATGAGTGGCTCATCGGCGAGGAGCCGTTCCACGAGGCGCATCGGACGGGCACGCATGCCGGCCATGACACGGTTCCGACGGAGGTCACCGTGCCGGCCCTCGAGGCCGTCGAGACGACGACCACGTTCGATGAGCCCGGAACACTCGCCTACATCTGCCACCTGCCCGGGCACGAGTCGTTCGGCATGGTCGGAGTCCTGACCGTTACCGCTTGACTCGTTCGCACACGGCGTGCCGTGCCGCGGCGGTGCCTGCTGGCGCATGGGCCTTGCCATTCACCGATTGGAGCGGTGCGCGGCCGCGGTTTGGCAGCCGAATTTGCCAGAAGCGGGCGTGGGTACCGGTGCGCGCGGTATACCGACGGAGTCGACCCGCCTCACGGGCCACCCACCGGCTTGAGCGGTCGCTGGCGGAGTCAGGGCATGGCAGCCGAACGATCGAGCGGGAGCACGGCCGCCGCGGGCGTGACAGCGCCTGAGCAGGGCGAGCAGCGTGCTCAGCGAATTCGGCTCGAGGC
>JBHENV010000007.1:0-15632 GCA_046261895.1 Candidatus Limnocylindria bacterium | reverse complement strand
CGCATAGAGCGCGTGCACGTCGGCGCGGCTGAACCCCGCATTGCGGTCACCGGTCCACTGCATCGGCGTTCGGACACCGTTCCGGTCGCCGAGGTACACGTTGTCGCCCATGCCGATCTCGTCGCCGTAGTAGATGATCGGCGTCCCCTTCATGCTGAACAGCAGCGAGTTGAGCAGCTCCAGCCGGCGACGGGAGTTATCGACCAGAGGAGCGAGGCGCCGGCGGATGCCGACGTTGATCCGCATCCGGGCGTCGGCGGCGTACTCCGAGTACATGTAGTCACGCTCCTCGTCTGTCACCATCTCGAGGGTCAGCTCGTCGTGGTTGCGCAGGAAGAGCGCCCACTGATTCTTTTCGGGGATATCCGGCGTCTGGCCCATGATCTCGACGATTGGATACCGGTCCTCCCGCCGCAGGGCGATCCAGATGCGCGGCATCAGCGGGAAATGGAATGCCATGTGGCATTCGGGGCCATCCGCGTCGCCGAAGTACGGCAGCACGTCCGGCGGCCACTGGTTCGCCTCGGCCAGGAGCATGCGGCCGTCGTAGCGGGCGTCGACGGCGGATCGCAGCCGCTTGAGGACGGCGTGTGTCTCGGGCAGGTTCTCGCTGTTCGTTCCCTCGCGTTCGACGAGGTACGGCACAGCATCCAGCCGCAGCCCGTCGACGCCCAGATCGAGCCAGAAGCGCAGAACCCGCAGCACGGCGCGCACGACCTGGGGGTTGTCGTAGTTGAGGTCCGGCTGATGGCTGAAGAACCGATGCCAGTAGTACTGTTGCGTCTCGGCGTCCCAGGTCCAGTTGCTCGTCTCGGTGTCGGTGAAGATGATCCGCGCATCGGCGTACCTCCGGTCGGTGTCGCTCCAGACATACCAATCGCGCTTCGGGTTCCTTCTGTTGGACCGCGACTCGGCGAACCACGGGTGCTGGTCGCTCGTGTGGTTGATAACCAGCTCGGTGATGACGCGCAGGCCGCGCCGATGCGCCTCGCGAACGAACGACCGGAAGTCCCGCAGCGAGCCGTAGTCGGGATGGACCTCGGTGAATGCCGCGATGTCGTAGCCGTCATCCCGAAGCGGCGACGGGTAGAAGGGCAGCAGCCAGATGGCCGTCACACCGAGGTCCGCGATGTAGTCGAGGCGCTCGGCGAGGCCGGGGAAGTCGCCCACGCCGTCGTTCGTCGAGTCGCTGAAGGCCTTGACGTGTAGCTGGTAGATGATTGCGTCCTTGTACCAATGCGGATCGTCGCGCAGGAGCTGGGGCGCCGAGAGCTCGGCGCGTCGGACGGCATCGGCGGAGATCGGCGGCACAGTTGGTCCGGTCAATGGAGTCTGGTCAACCTCCGCGGACGGGCCCGATGGTGAAGATACGGAACGCTTCCGCCGCCGGATCCAGGACGACGTCCAGGTCGGCGCCGACCTCCCGTGAGGTCCGACCGGTGAGCAGGTCGGTGAGCTGGAATGGCTCGTCCCAACCGATGCCGACCGCCGGCAGGTCGGGATGCAGGATGGCACGCTCGGCGGTCGTCGGATCGCAGTTCACCGCGACGTAGACCGGGTCGCGCCAGCGGTGCGGATGTCCAGTGAGCGGATCAACCTTGCCGTGGGGCAGCGCCTTGCGATAGAAGAGCGTCCGATCGCCGGTCACGCTCTCGAAGCGCAGGTTGTCGTAGCGTTGCAGCGCGGCACGCTGGTGGCGGAGCCGGTTCAGCTCGCCGATGAGCAGCTTGATGTTTCCCTTCGCGTCCCAATCCCGCGCCCGGATCTCGAACTTCTCCGAACCGAGGTACTCCTCCCGCTCGCCCAGGCGGGCCGACTCGCACAGCTCCCAGCCGGAGTAGATCCCGTACGCGCTCGACAGGGTAGCCGCCAGGACCGACCGACTGACGAACGCCGGCCGCCCATGGTCGAGGTGGTGCGGGTTGATGTCGGGCGTGTTCGCGAACAGGTTGCCGCGGAAGTACTCCACCATCTCGCTCTGCGTGAGCTCGGTGAGGTAGTCGCGCAGCTCCGCAGCTGACTGCCGCCACGTGAAGTAGGTGTAGCTCTGTGTAAACCCGACCTTCGCCAGCTGCCGCATCATCTTCGGCTTCGTGAACGCCTCGGACAGGAAGATGGTCTCGGGATGGTCGCGCTGAATCTCGCCGATCAGCCAGGCCCAGAATGGGATCGGCTTGGTGTGCGGATTGTCGACCCGGAAGACCTTGACACCGCGCTCGATCCAGAGCTCGAAGATGCGCCGCCACTCATGCCAGAGCGCCTTTCGCTCCTCGCCGTCCTCCCCGCCGAAATCGACGGGGTAGATGTCCTGGTACTTCTTCGGCGGGTTCTCGGCGTACTTGATGGTGCCGTCGGGCGAATGGCGGAACCAGTCTGGGTGCTGCGTGACGTACGGATGGTCCGGTGCCGCCTGGATCGCCAGGTCCATGGCCAGCTCCATGCCGTGGGCCTCCACGGCCTCGCGAAAGTGGAGGAACTCCGGCAGGCCGCCGAGCTCCGGCGCGACCGTGTCGTGCCCGCCGTCCGATGAGCCGATGGCGTACGGCGAGCCAACGTCGTCCGGCCCGGCGTTGAGCGTGTTGTTGCGGCCCTTGCGATTGGTGCGGCCGATGGGATGGATCGGCGGCACGTAGACGATGTCGAAACCCATGGCCGCGATCTCGGGCAGCCGCCACTCCGCCTCCGCGAAGGTCGTTGCCGCAGGGCGCTTCGGGTCCCGGCCCTGGGAGCGCGGGAAAAGCTCGTACCAGGCGCCGAAGCGGGCACGCTCACGGTCGACGACGAGCGGGAGCTCCGGGGAGCGCGACGCGAAGCGGCGATCCGGGTGACGCCGCATGGTGGCGAGCAGGTCGTCGCCGACGAGTGTCGCGGATCGTGTGGCATCGGAGCGGGCGCGGCCGACGTCGGAGAGCGCCTCGCGGATGTCACGGGCATCCTCCCCGGCCTCCGCCTCCTCGGCCCGTCGCAGCGCGGCCGCGAGCAGCAGCCGGCCCTCCTCGATCTCGTTCGGCACGGCGACGCCCGCGTCGAGCTTCTTGCGGAAGCCGTCGCGCCACGAGCCGAAAGCGTCGCGCCAAACCTCGACCGCGTAGACGTGGCGCCGGTTGCGAAGCAGCTCGACGTGGCCCGACCAGCGATCGTTGTCGATTGGTCGCATCGGCGCGCGGTGCCAGGCCGACTCGTCATCGGCCCGCAGGAGGAGTGCCGCATCGAGCAGGTCGTGGCCATCGGCTAGGATGTCGGCGGTCACCAGCAGCTGGTCGCCGACCACCCGCTTGACGGCGTAACGGCCACCGTCGAGCTCCGGCGCGATACGTTCGATGATGATGCTTCGCCGGCTGCCGATGGCGCCGGCCTCCGGCTCGCCGGCCTCAACGACCGTGGCGATCGCCCGCCGCAGGCCTGCTCTCGTCGTGGTCATGGATGTACGGAACCCTACCCGATCACTGTCGAGCCTGGCGACGAGGCGCGATTGCGGCCACAATTCGACCGATGCACCGGCTCGGGCGAAGCGTTTCCCTCCTGCTGGCGTCGGCGTTGCTCGCCGCGTGCGCACGGCCCACTTCCTCCGAGCCCGTCGGCAGGACCCCGACCCGCATGCCCGGGCCGCAGGTCACGGCCTCGAGCGATCCCGGGCAGCCCAGCCCGACCGCTGGCGGTGCCTTGGCCACGCCCACCGCGGGCATCTCCGATGCTCCGCCGCCGCTCGCCCTCGAGGCGGTGGCCGAAGGGCTGGCCTCGCCCATCGGGATCGCGTCGGCGCCGCACGGTTGGCTCATCGTGAACGAGCAGGCGGGTCGCGCGCGGGCCATCCACCCCGGGCGTGGAGAGCGATCGACCAGCCTCGACATCCGCGACCGGGTGCTCGGCGAGGGCGAGCGCGGCCTGCTCGGCCTCGTGCTCCATCCCGACTGGCCTCAGGACGGCCGGGCGTTCGTGCACTACAGCGATCGAGACGGCGATACCGTGCTCGCCGAGTTCACCGGGACACAGGATGGAGATGGTGCACCCACGTTCGATCCGAGCAGCGAGCGACTGCTGCTGAGGGTCGAGCAACCGTTCGCCAACCACAACGGAGGTCAGATCGCGTTCGGGCCGGACGGTCACCTGTGGCTCGGCCTCGGGGACGGTGGCTCGGCCGGCGACCCCATGGGCCACGGGCAGAATCCCTCGACGCTCCTCGGCGCGGTCCTGCGGCTCGACGTCTCGCAGGCCAGCGAGTATGGCATCCCGCAGAGCAACCCATTCGCGGACGGGGGTGGTGGCGCGCCAGAGGTCTACCTGTATGGCCTTCGGAACCCGTGGCGATTCAGCTTCGACCCTGTCACGAACCTTCTCTGGATCGCCGACGTGGGCCAGAACGCCTACGAGGAGATCAACCGGATCCACCCCGAAGTCGACGCGGGCGCAAACCTCGGCTGGAACACGATGGAAGCCTCGCATTGCTTTGCCGATGCGGCCTGCTCATCCGACGGCCTCGTTCTGCCGGTGGCCGAGTATGGTCGCGACCTCGGATGCTCGGTGACCGGCGGGCACGTGTATCGCGGGAGGGCGATCGAGGGTCTCGGGGGCTGGTATCTCTTCAGCGACTATTGCGGTGGCCGCCTGTTCGGCATCCCCTCCGACACCGACGGATCGGACCTGGCGCCGCGGATCCTGCTCGAGACCGGTCAATCGATCAGCAGCTTTGGGACCGATGCGGACGGCGAGCTTTACGTGACCGACATCGGCGGCGGCGTGCTCTCGCGGATCGTGTCCGGCGGCTGACCCAGCGCGCCGAGCGCACGCAGCGAGGTCCAGCGGCCACGGCCGATGACGAGGTGATCGAGCAGCTCGATATCGAGCAGGCGCCCGGCCTCCGCCAGCTCGGCGGTGATGCGCAGGTCCTCCCCCGATGGCCCGGCATCGCCCGATGGATGGTTGTGCGCCACGATGATGGCCGCGGCGCAGCTCCGCACCGCGTCGCGGTAGACCTCGCCGACGCGCACCGAGGAGCCGGCCAGGTTGCCGCGGTACACGGTCCGCTCGGCCATCACGACGTTCTTCGTGTCGAGCAGCAGTACGCGCAGCTCTTCCCGCTCGAGTGCTCCCATCGCATCGACCAGTGGCTCGGCGACGTCGGTCGGCGTGCGAATCAGCCACGGATCTGACGGCCACGCTCGGGCGACCCGACGCCCCAGCTCGGCACTGGCCGAGACCCGCAGCGCGGCTGCCTGCGAGAGGCCGGCGACCCGAAGCTCGACGGGCACCGCGCGCGCGACCTCGGTGAGGGAACCGAACCGGTCCAGCAGGCGGCGGGCAACGCGACGGGCGGCGACCCGCTCGCCGACGATCAGCCCGAGCAGCTCCTCGTCACCTGCCGCACCGGCACCCAGGCGCTCGAACCGTTCGACGGTGAGCCGAGGGCCGTGCCCGTCATGAGGGAGCCGGATCGGAGCGGGAATCGGGCTATGCGTCATGAGGGTGACGGTAGCGATCCACCGCTCACCGGCCGCTTACCCGTGGCTTATCGCGCCGTTAGACCGGGAGACGGACGACGTCGAAACGAACGAGCAGCGCCACCGCGACCGAGATCCCGTTGGTGGTGGCATGCATCGTGATCGGTGCCAGGAGATTGCCCGTGCGCTGGTAGATCCACGCCAGCGCGAGGCCGAGCAGGAAGATCGGCAGCAACGCGACCACCGAGATGTGGATGGCCGCGAAGAGGACCGATGAGCCGATGAACGCCCAGCGCCGTCCCCCCTCGCGCAGCCAGGCGTTGAAGACGACGCCGCGGAAGAATACCTCCTCGGCGATCGGCGCCAGGATGACGACGGCCAGGATCACCAGCCACGGCTCGACCATCTGGATCGCCCGTGCGGCCGCCTGCGGCTGGGCATCCAGGCCCAGGCGCTCCAGGACCCACACCACCCCGGCCGAGGCGAGGGTCGCGCCGAACCAGGCCACCACCCCCCAGCCGAGACCGGTACGGATGGCGCCGCCGGGATCGCGGCCGGGAAGGGATGGCAGCGCGGCGAGGGCCCCGGGGCGGAAGACCAGGAACCAGCTGACCAGCAGGAGCGCCAGCTGGGTCGCGACCAGCAGCACGGCCGCGCCGACGAAGCTGAGCTCGCCCTCGTCCAGGATGAGCGCCGCGGCATCGGCGCTGAAGGGAGCGGTGATGATCGATGCCAGCACCAGGACCAGGACCAGGAGCAGGAGCACGCCCGGCCCGCGGTAGCGCTCGGGCGGCAGGAAGCGGCGCGCGCGAATCTGCCGGATGGCGACGTAGAGGAGCCCCACCGCGAACATGGCCGCGCCGAGGAGGGCGAGCCACCCCAGCACGGCAGGATCCTCGACGGCCACCTCTCCCCGGGTCGCCAGGACACCGGTGCCCAGCGCGCCGATCGCGAGGAGCGTTCCGCCGATGATGAGGACAAGGCCCGGCCAGCGAGGCATCACCACGCTCCCCGGACCGGCGGTGGGATGCGGGCCGGCCGGTAGGACTCCTGGACGTCCGGGCCCGTCGGGGTCCACGGGCGGCGTGCGCGGCGTCAGCTGTTGGTGGCGCCGCGCAGACGGCCGTGCTCGGCGGTCGCGTCCGTGGTGGGCTCGGCGGCGTCATCCACCGCCTCGGCGGCTGCCACCGGCGTGCGGCTGCGCCTGGCGGCCTTCGACGAGTCGCGTCCAAAGTCGGTGCCGCAGAAGGCGCAGAGCGGCCAGTTCGGTTCCGCCAGGCGGTTGCATGATGGACAGACGCGATGGAGGCGGGTCCGGCAGTTCGGGCAGACCAGCCACTCGGCGTCCACGCGGTCGCGGCAGACCGGGCAGAGCTCGTTCTTCTCGACCTCGGCCAGCAGGCTCTCCTCGGCCAGCGAGCGCTCGTAGACCTCCGCGAGGGTCTCGCGGGGGCGGACGATCAGGTAGAGGATGACGGCGAAGAGGAAGAGGAGCGGCGTGAAGAAGATGATGAGCGCCGCGGCGAAGTACGGCAGGATCGGGTTCTCGGTCCGGGCCTGCATGTCGCGGAAGGCCCAGTACGCGGTCCCGAGCCAGAGCAGGACCACGTAGATCACGATCAGCTGGCTGGCCAGCTGCACGATCGGATTGTCCAGGAACCCCTCCCAGAACTCGCCGATCGGTTCCAGAATCGTGTCCATCAGTAGCTGCCTGGCCTCTCCTGCGGGTGCGCGCCACTCGGAGCGCCGTCGGCCATGCTAGCACGCCTCATGCCCCGGGAGCCTCTGGCGTCCTGGGCTGTTGAGCGCCACGCAACCCGTCCCGCGTCGCGGTCGAGTGGAGAGCCACCACGGGGCGGCCCCCGACGGGATCGCCGCTGAGCGGCGCTAACTGTGCAGCGGGCCGTTGGACATCGTCGCCCGGGTCGGATCGACGCCGTTGAGGGGCGCAGCCGGTGACCGACATGCAGAATCCCGGTCGACGGTGCGGGTCGACTCGCCACATCCATGAGTTGCGCGCTTCATGAAGCCGCTCGTGCCGAATCAGCGCCGGTGAGCGGCGATCTCCGCGAGTGTCTCGACAAGCAGCCGGTGCTCCTCCACCAGGACGCGCGCGGCCAACGTGTCCGGTGCGTCGCCCGGCACGACCGCGACGCGCGACTGCGCCACGATCGCGCCGGCGTCCAGGTCAGGTGTGACCTCGTGGATCGTCACACCGCTCTCGGCGTCACCCGCGTCGAGCACGGACCGATGCACGGCCGGCCCGAGCATCCGCGGCCCGCCGTGAGCCGGCAGCAGGCTCGGATGGATGTTGATCGTGCGGCCGGGATACGCGGCGAAGTAGGACGGGCGCAGCCGCTGGTCGTAGCCGGCCAGCACGGTGAGGTCGACGGCGGCCGACCGGAGGGCTGCGCCGATCGCCTCGTCCCGAACGGAGGGGTCGCCGCCATGATCGGCTCGTCGCAGGACGAGGACCGGCACGTCGTGTGCCGCCGCGATCTCGAGCGCGCGCACGCCACGCCTGTTGCTGATGACGAGAGCCACGGCGAAGCCCGCTCGGAGCACTGCCTCGAGGTTCGAGCCGCGTCCCGAGACGAGGACGCCCAGCCTCATCCGAACCGGACGCGCGGCGCGCCTGCCGGTACCTCCACTACCGTGCCGATGCGCAAGGCCTCGGGCACCGCGCCGAGCGCAATCTGGACGGCATCCGCGGCCACCACCATGGTCAGGCCGATCCCGACGTTGAAGGTCCGCACCATCTCCTCGTCGGCGATGTCGCCGCGCGACTGGATGAGGGTGAAGATCGGGGGCACCGGCCAGGATCCGGTCTCGACCTCCACGCCCAATCCGGCCGGCAGCGTGCGCGGCACGTTGCCCTCCCATCCGCCGCCGGTGATGTGGGCCATGGCCCTGATGTCCGTGCGGACCCCGCGCAGGGCGCGTCGCATGAGGCGGACCTCGTCCAGGTACGAGCGGTGTGGCTCCAACAGCGCGTCGGCGATGGAGCGCGTTCCGTCCGGCATCGGCTGCGACCAGGTCTCCGGGTCGAGGACCCGGCGGGCCAGCGTGTAGCCGTTGGTGTGCAGGCCGGACGACGGAAGGCCGATGAGCACATCGCCCGGAGTCACGCTCGAACCGTTCACCAGGTCCGCCTGTGCGCAGATGCCCACGATGAACCCGGACAGGTCGTAGTCGTCGTCGGCGGCGAACAGGTCGGGAAGCTGCGCGGTCTCGCCGCCGATGAGCGCGATCCCCGCGGCGGCGCAGGCGCGAGCCACCCCGCCCACGATTTCCTCGGCCATCTCGGCGCGCAGCCGGCCGACGGCGAGATAATCCAGGAAGAAAAGAGGGTCGGCACCCGTGACCACCACGTCGTTCACGCTCTGGTTGACGAGGTCGATGCCGACCGTATCGTGGCGTGCCAACGCGATCGCAATCTTGAGCTTGCTGCCCACGTTGTCGGTGCTGCTGACGAGCACCGGGTCGGGATAGGTAGAGGGATCCAGCCTGAAGAGGCCGCCGAACCCGCCGATCGCACCGAGCACCGCAGCCGTGTTCGTGGCCGACGCCGCTCGTGCGATGCGCTCGATGGCGCGCGCTGCCTCCGCGTCGTCGACGCCGGCCTCGCGGTAGGTGCGCGCCATCGGTCAGCGGCGCTCCAGGGCCAGCTTGTCGAGCTCGAGCGGGACGTCGGTCGGGTAGATGCCGTCGAAGCAGGCGGTGCACCGCGCATCGGTCCGTCCGCCGACCGCCTCGAGCATGGCGGCCTTTGACAGGTAGCCGAGCGAGTCGGCACCGATCGCTGCCCGAACGCCGTCCAGGGAGTGGCTCGCGGCGATCAGCTCCTCCTTTCGCCCGGTGTCCACGCCCATGTAGCACGGGTGCTTCATCTGCGGCGAGTGGATCCTGACGTGGATAGCGGCGGCGCCGGCGCTTCGCAGCATCTGGACGATCGGCGCGGTCGTGGTACCACGGACGATGGAGTCGTCGACCACGACGACCCGCTTTCCGGAGAGAAGCTCGGGCAGCGGGTTGAACTTCAGCCGCACCGCCTCGTCGCGGCTGCTCTGAGCCGGCTGGATGAAGGTACGACCCACGTAGCGCGACTTGATGAGCCCCTCACGATAGGGCAGCCCGGCCTCCTCGGCATAGCCGATCGCGGCCGGGATCGCGGAGTCCGGCACGGCGATCACCAGGTCCGCATCAGCGGGATGCTCGCGCGCCAGGCGCCGCCCCATCTCGAGGCGTGCCTCGTACAGGAGCCGCCCGTCGATCACGCTGTCCGGCCGCGCCAGGTAGACGAACTCGAAGACGCACAGGCGCTCCTTCCCAGGGCTGGCACGGCTCGAGCGATGCGACGACACGCCGTCATCGTCGATGGTTATCACCTCGCCGGCGTCCACGTCGCGCACGAAGCGGGCACCCATGGCGTCGAGCGCGGCCGACTCCGACGCCACGGCCCAGCCACCGCCCGGCAGCCGCCCCAGGGCCAGCGGCCGGAACCCGATCGGGTCGCGCGCCGCCACCAGTGCCGTCTCCGTGAGCATCGTGAAGGTGAAGGCGCCGATCGCGCGGTGAAAGGCATGGTCGACCCGCTCCGCCCAGCTCCGTCCGGGTGCGTGGGCGATCAGCTTGGCGAGCACCTCCGTGTCGGACGCGGATCCGAATTCGATCCCCTGCTCGGTCAGCTCGTCACGCAGCCAGGTCGCGTTCGTCAGGTTGCCGTTGTGCCCGAGCATGAGCTCGCCGATGTCGGCGCGGGCGTAGACCGGCTGCACGTTGGGCAGCGTGTTCGATCCGGTGGTGCTGTAGCGGGTGTGACCGATGGCCGCCTTCGGCCGCCGGCCGCCCTCATCGCGCCCCTCGAGCCGGATCAGGGTCTCGTCGTCGAAGACGCTGCTCACCAGCCCGAGGCGCTTGTGCAGGCTGAGCTGTCCACCGTCGGTGACGGCGATCCCCGCCGACTCCTGCCCACGGTGCTGGAGCGCGTGGAGGCCGACGTACGCCATCCGCGCCACCCCCGAGCCCGGCGCCCAGATGCCGATGACACCGCACTCCTCGCGCGGGCCGTGCGGCTGGTATGGTGGATCCGCGGCCAGTGCCTCGCCGGGATGCCCCGTCAGGTGGATCGGCGAGCGCACGGGATGGGTCAAGCGGATCGGTGTGGGACCGGCACCCACCCATGATAGCGATCGTCGCCGTCGCCAATGCGTATCGTGCGACCGTGGGCGCCGGTACGGGTGGGGTACTGCACCGGAGCGCACTCTGGTCGAAAGCCTGCAGTCGCGCCGGTGGCTCGCACGCGGCGCGGGACCATC
Source organism: Candidatus Limnocylindria bacterium (assembly GCA_046261895.1). GTDB lineage: Bacteria > Chloroflexota > Limnocylindria > QHBO01 > QHBO01 > JACDBZ01. The sequence goes on along the minus strand of JBHENV010000007.1, from coordinate 4,876 downwards.
GGCCCATGGCCGATCGAGGCCCGCGCGCCCATCCTTGCCCCGATGCTTTTCCTCGTTCGCCTCCTCGGCTTCCTCGCACCGTTCGCCGTCGCCGGGCTGCTGCTGGTGGGCATGGCATTGCTCGCACAGACCCAGCCGACAGCTCGTGGCTCCCTTGCGTTCGTGATCGCCGTGGCCGTCTTGGCCGGCATGACGACCATGGCGCTCGTGGCGTGGAGCTATGTCGCCTGGCGGCTGAATCGCATCGCGCAGGTCCTCGAGCGGACGCTCGAGACCGACGCTCCCATCCTCCTGCGCGAAACCGGGATTCCCGGCGAGCGAAGGCTGGCGCGCGCGTTCAACGCCGCCAGTGGCGCCTTCCTGCAGGTGGAGGCCCGCGCGACACACGATCGGCTCACGGGCGTCCCGAACCGCGAGACGCTGCTGGACATTCTCGCCTCCGAAGTCGAGCGGGCCGTTCGCCACTACAAGCCGCTCAGCGTCGCCTTCATCGACATCGACCGGTTCAAGCCGATCAACGACACCTATGGCCACAACTCCGGCGACGCGGTCCTGCGCCAGGTGGCACGGCTGATTGCCGATGGCGTTCGGGTCAGCGACACCTTCGGCCGCTACGGCGGCGAGGAGTTCATGCTGATCCTGCCCGAGACGCTCCCCGACGATGCCGTTCTCCTGGCCGAGGAGCTGCGCGCGCTCGTGCAGCGGGAGCCACTGCGCATCGCCGGCGATCAGACCGTCAACATCACCATCAGCATCGGAATCGCCGGCGGTCGAGGAGCCCAGCTCCAGCTCGACATGCTCGTCGACCGCGCCGATGCGGCCATGTACGCGGCCAAGTCCCTTGGACGCAACCGCACGAATCAGTTCCGAGACCTGGACGACGAAGCGCCGGTACGCCGAGCGCCCATCTCCGCCGAGCGCCGCGCGCAGGCCACCGCCACCGGTCAGTGGGCGAGCGACACGGCGACGCAGGCGCTCGCATCGGTCCTGGCGCCGCAGCCCAATCATCGCGGGCGCCCATCCGACATGATCGCGGCACTGTCGACCGGGATCGGGATCGAGATGGGCCTGCCGGTCGAGGAGATCGAGCGAATCCGGATCGCGGCGCTCCTCCACGACCTCGGCAAGATTGCGATTCCCGAGGAGATCCTCGACAAGCCGACCGCCCTCACCGCCGCCGAGTGGCAGGCGATCGGCGAGCACCCGCGCATCGGACAGGTGATCCTCGAGCAGGCGTCGAACCTGCGCGAGGCGATTCCGGTGGTCCTGCATCACCACGAGCGCTTCAACGGCGGCGGTTACCCGCACGGGCTGAAGGGTACCGAGATCCCGCTCGGCGCCCGGATCGTCAGCGTGGCCGATGCGTACCACGCCATGGTGCACGATCGGCCGTACAGCGTCGTGCGCACGCATGACGACGCGCTTGCCGAGCTCCAGCGTCACGCGGGGACCCAGTTCGATCCGGACGTCGTCAATGTGTTCTGTGCGATCTACAAGTCGGCAGTTCCACCGGACGGCCTGGAGGGGGTCTACCGCCTCCACGAGCGGGCGCGGGGAGGCCTCGCCCACCTGGACGTCGGCAACCATGATCACCCGCATCCGGACGACGCACCGGGGACCGATTCGGGTGCTGTATCCACGCGGCGGCGCCGGAGCGGGGCTCAAGCGTCCGGCTGATGTGGGCACGTGCGCTCTTCATCCTCGGCACTCGAACCGCCGTTCGCCGCCGAGCTAGAACGGCGCCCGCCAGGCCTCCGTCAGCCGCCGGGTCGGGACGAGCAGCCGCACGCCACCGAACCGTACGTCGAGCTTCCGGCCGCCAACCGTACCGAGCCGGGTCGCAGGCACGGCCGCCTCGTCAGCGGCCCGCTGGAGGTGGGTCGCGCCATCCGGCCCCACCCCCACGATCACCCTGCCGCCGCGCTCCCCGAAGGCGGCTGCCGTGCCAAGTGCGTTCCGAAGCGGTATCTCCGCGCGAAGGCCGATGCCCGACGTCATCACCATGCGTGCCAGGGCCACTCCGATTCCTCCGACCGAGCAGTCGTGCGCCGTCCGGACGATTCCGTCTCGTGCCAGCCGCGGCAGCAGCGAGATCAGCCCCGCGGAGGTAGCCAGATCGAGCGTCGGGACCCCGCACCGCAACCCTCGGCTCCATGCGAGCTCGGAACCCGCGAGCGCGTCGGCGTCCATGGCCGGATCACCGAGCAGCCAGATCTCCTCGTCGGTTGCCCATGACATGGTGAGGACGGCAGATCGCTGCTGAAGCAGCCCGACCGTGCCGATCACGGGCGTCGGAAGAATCGGGCCGTCCGCCGTCTCGTTGTAGAGGCTGACATTGCCGGACACGACCGGGAGACGGAGCGCGCGCGAAGCATCCGCGATCCCGTCGATCGCCCGCTCCAGCTGCCATGCCCCGAGATCGGTCTCGGGCGACCCGAAATTGAGGCAGTCGGTGATGCCGATCGGCGTTGCGCCGCTGCAGGCGATGTTGAGCGCCCCCTCCACCACCGCCGAAACACCCGCCAGGTAGGGGTCGAGCGCGCCGACTCGTGCCGGTCCGGGGCCATCGATCGAGAGGGCCAGGGCGCTCCCCGTGCCCTTCACCCTGAGCAGCGCAGCGTCGCCGGCGCCGGGGCCGACCAGCGTGTTCGTACCGTTCATATGGTCGTAGCGCCGCCAGATCGGCTTCCGATCGCGCGCGTTCGAAGAGGCGAGCAGCGCGAGCAGGGTCGACTCCGTCGGCTTCTCCGCGGCGAGCTCCTCCAGGTTGCCCGGTTGCGCGACGGCTGGAGTTCCCGCGATCGCGTAGCGAGGCGCGTCGTCGGCCAATGCGCGGCCCGGCACCTCGCACACCACCTCGCCGGCCATCCGGCAGCAAATCACCGGCTCGTCGACGATGTTCCCGATCTCCGCCGCGCCAAGCTCGTAGCGGTCGAAGATGGCGTGCACCTCCCCAACGGCCTCCGGCCGCACCACGATGAGCATCCGCTCCTGCGATTCGGAGAGCAGGACCTCGTACGGCGTCATGCCGCCCTCGCGACGTGGGACCGCGTCGAGGTCGACATCCGCCCCGACACCGCCACGGGCGGTCAGCTCGGCCAGCGCGCAGGTCAGGCCCGCGGCACCCAGGTCCTGCATGGCCACCACGGCATCCAGCCGCGCGAGCTCCAGGCAGGCCTCCATGAGCAGCTTCTCCAGGAACGGGTTGCCGACCTGGACCGCCGGGCGTCGCTCCTCCCGATCCGCCCCCAATGTGGCCGATGCGAACGAGGCCCCCTGGATGCCATCGCGCCCCGTCGAGGCACCGACCAGCAGCAGGACGTTTCCGGCACCGGCCGCGTGGGCCAGGGTGATCTCGTCGTGGCGGGCGATGCCCACGCACATGGCGTTAACCAGCGGATTGCCGGAATAGGAGGCATCGAAGGCGATCTCGCCGCCGACATCGGGGATGCCGATGCAGTTGCCATAGCCCGCTATTCCGCCGATGACCCCGCCGAACAGGTAGCGGTTCCGAGCCGCCGTCTCGGGATCGGTCTCGCGGTCGGCCTCCATCGGTCCGAAGCGCAGGCTGTTGAGCAGCGCGATCGGCCGCGCTCCCATGGTGAAGATGTCACGGATGATCCCGCCGACGCCGGTCGCCGCGCCCTGGTACGGCTCCACGGCGCTGGGGTGGTTGTGCGACTCGACCTTGAAGACGACGGCCAGACCATCGCCGATATCGAGCGCGCCGGCGTTATCGCCGGGTCCGACCAGCACCCGCTCACCGGTCGACGGCAAACGCCCGAGCAACGGACGCGAGTGCTTGTAGGCGCAGTGCTCGGACCACATCGCGCCGAACATTCCCAGCTCCACCGGGTTCGGGGCACGGCCGAGAGCCGCGACGACGAGGTCGTACTCCGTCTCGGTCAGGCCATGACGCTGCTCGGCCGCCGGTGTCGCCAGCGTCATGGCGTCAGCGCTGCGTGCCGCCCAGTGGCTGGTCGCGACCGAGCTCGAGAAGGATGGCGCCGATGGCCGCCGCCGCGGTTCCCAGGAAGAGGATCAGCTCGCCGATCCCCGCCCCGCCGAAGCCGATCCGGTCGAGCCCGATTCCGAAGCCGACGAGCACGATGGCCAGCGTGATCAGCCGCAGGTTGGCGATGTTCGGCACGTTGGCCGAGAAGAAGACCGATGCTGCGATCCCGATCAACGCGAGGAGAAGGATCAGGTCGACCGGGTTCAGGAAGCCATCGAACATACCGATGATGACGCCAAGCGCGGCCAACGCCGCCCCGCCGCCGATCAGCCACGCGGAGAGCGTGAGCGGCATGGTGACCGGCAGGTTGATCGGCGTCCGAGACGGCTGACCGTGGTCTGCGCGAGGCGGTGGGGTGGATGTCGGAGGCGGAGACAGCGCGGCGGCGGCGGGCGGAGGTGCCTCCTCGGCACGTGTCGGCTCCTCGAAGCGCGCCTGCCGAGCATCGCCCGGCGAAGCATCGTCCGGCTCCGGTTCCTGCCCCTGCCCCTGATCGCCTGTCGGATCCGGCCAGGCCGGTGCGGGCGGAATCTCGTTCTCGCTGCCCTGGTCGGTCGGCTGGTCGATCGGCTGCCCGCAGGTCGGGCAGAAGACGGCCGTGTCCTCGACCTCGGTTCCGCAGTTTGCGCAGAAGCGAGCCAAGGCTCAGCTCCGTCCGAAGCGCGTGAGCGTGCCGATCAGCACGATCAGGGAGGCGAGAAGGAAGATAATCCCGGCCGGCGTCAGCACGCGGAGCATCCCGACCAGGTCGCCGCTCCAGTTGCCCGCGAGCTCCACGATCACGAACAGGACGACCAGCCCGACGCTCCACAGCAGCGTGATGCCGAGGCCGATCGTCTGGAGCGGGCCCGGGACGGCGCG
>JBHENV010000006.1:0-3251 GCA_046261895.1 Candidatus Limnocylindria bacterium | reverse complement strand
GGCCTGCGGCTCGAAGCCGGCCACGACATCGGTCGCCAGCGCCCCGAGATCGGTCGACTCGCGGTGGAGGGTGAGTGCGCCCGCATCGGCCAGGGAGAGCGTGCGGAGGTCATCGATCAGGCGCTCGAGCTGATGCGTCTCGGCCAGGATTCGCTCCAGGTGGCGGGCATCGGCCGGGTAGAGCCCGTCGAGCATCCCCTCCACGTTTCCCTGGATGACGGTCAGCGGCGTGCGCAGCTCGTGGCTCACGTCGGCGAGCAGTCGTCGGCGCTCCTCGGTGTCCGCAGCGAGGCGCGCGCTCATCGCGTTGAAAGCACGTGCGAGGGCTCTGATCTCGCGCGGGCCGCGGACCGCCACCTGCGCTCCGAACTCGCCGGCCTCGAAACGCCCCGACGCCTCGATGAGGTCACCGAGCGGAGCGGCCGCCCGGCCGACGCCTCGGACCAGCCTGATCGCGACCACGAGTGCGATCAGCGCGGCGATCGCCGGAAGCACGCCGGTGAGCACGCGCTCGCCGAAAAGCGTCCCCAGCAGCCAGGCAAGCCCGACGACCAGGCTCACCATCACGACCACGAAGAGAACCGCGAACCGGACGGCGCGGCGGACGAACCGGCGGCTGATCCCCCGCACGCCTCCTGGTCCAGGGGCGGCCACGCCTCTCCCGCCGGCCAGCCGGTCCCTCCAATCGGAACCGATGATGAGGCTGACCGCGAATTGCGCGCGAAAGATGAACGCGCGATGGAGTCCTAGAACCCGATATCGCCGCCGAAGTCGCCCCCGCCGATATCGCCGGTATCGGCTTCGCCTGAGCCGGCGCTTTCTCCGTCGCCCGAGGCGTCCACTTCCGACGACCCCCCGTCGTCGAAGGCATTCGCAATCGATGAACCGATGAACGCGCCGGCGAGCGTCGCCATGAACATCGAGCCCAGACCAGGGGCCCCGGCTCCGCCGAATGTGCGTTCCATGGTGCCTGGTTCGCGCATCTCGGCCCGGGTCGCGGTACGAGCCAGCGACCTGGGATCGTCACCGCTCACCTCCGACGGCGGCACCCGGTCGGCGAGCTGCCGCAGGACGGCGGCTCGCTGCTCAGCCGAGAGCTGGGCGAACGCCTCCTCGTGGGCCCGCTCGACGTCTTCCGGCGGCGCCGTGCGTAGCATGTATCGGTAGCGTTCGATGGCCTGCTCATCTTCCATGCCCCCCATACTGCATATCGTGGGCCGGTCACGTCAGGCGAATATCCCGGCAGTCGGAATCGGGATGCTGCTCGTGTGGGCGTTGTCGTCTTGCGGCGGCGAACCACTTCCGAGCGTGTCCGCCTCGGCGAGCATCGTTGAGATCGAGTTCGCCCACCCCCCGGTCCAGATGGATGCGATCGAATGCGAAGGGCTGCTCAGTGAGGCGGAGGTCGAAGCGGTTCTCGATGCCCACGTGACTCCGCTCGGCCGCTCGTTCTCCTCCTGCTACTGGGTGGGACCGGACGAGACCGTACAGCTGGTCTTCAACACGAGCAACGCGGCGGACCATTGGCGCGAGCAGCTGCTCGAGACGTACACGCGGGACCTCCACGTGGGCGACGTCGAGGTGTGGGGTGACCAGAATTCAGAGTCCGTCGCGGGATTCGGTCCCGCTCGTGGAGCGATCGTGCACGGCGTCGCATCCGAGGAAGCGGCCGTCGAGCTCCTGCTCCTCGCCCTCTCGCGGTTGTGACTCGGCTCTACTGGAGGTTGGCATCTCACCGGTCTCATGACTCGCAGGTTCGCTATGCGGGGTGTCCCACGGCGAGCATGTAGACGGCTGCCTCCTCGACGCCGTCGACGCCGAGCATCTCGTTGATCTGATCGTCCATGAAGGCGCCGACACCGCAGGCGCCGAGGCCGAGGGCGCCAGCAGCCAGGTAGCCGTTCTGACCGAGATGACCCGCCTCCAGCAGGCCGTATCGGTAGCTGCGGTCCTGGTATTTCGGCCGCATGCGCTGGAGCACCTGTGTCAGGAAGATGACGACGCCGCACTCGCCCAGGAACTCCTGCTCGATCGCCTGGGCCACGACCCGGGCACGCATGTCGCCGGAGCGCACCCGCTCGAGCTCGTGCTCCCGAATGGCATAGTGGTAGACGCCGCGTTCGAGGTCTTCCACGTTGTGCACGACGGCATAGGTCTCGATCGGATACAGCGCGCCGGAGGAGGGCGCCGTCCGCCGCGCGTTCCCCCACCGATCGGCGCTGATCCCGGTGATCAGGAAGAGCACCTCGGAAACCTCTGCCAACGTCATCGGCTCCGTGGAGTACGAGCGGGTCGAGCGACGCTCGGCAATCGTCCCCGTCGTCGACGGGCCGGCATCAGTCAGGGGCTCGGGAAGGCTCACCCGCGCTGCGTCGGGGTACGTCTTGTAGAGCTCGGGAAACTGTCCCCAGTTCGCCACCGAGCCGAGGGCGTCGAGCACCCCGGGCTTGCTCCACTCGTGGTAGACGACGCCGACATCCGATCCTGCCGCGATCTGCGGCGGTTGGCGCAGGCCTCGACCCATGAGAAGGCCGCCGATGGCGCCGACCCCGAAGCCCAGCAGACCGCGCCGGGACAATGCGATCCGCTCCAGCACGCGGACCGGTGAGCGAGCGGGCTCGGCCTCCATTGGTCCGGTGGCGCGCCGTGCCGGGACCGGCCGCCTGTCGTCGCGTGCCGCACCACGCAACCGGAATCGGCCATAGCCGACGAGCCGCTCCCAGTTGAACATGACGTGCACGAGCGCGAAGCCGCCCATGACGTAGCCCGCCACGGTGTGATACCAGAAATCGTTGAGGTCCCACAGGTCGGCGATCACGCCAGTCATGGCGGTGACAACGACGCTGACCAAGAGGCCAACGCTGGCCAACCAATCGAGGTCGTTACGCAAACGCCTCATGACGCGATACGACCTGCATACCGCCTGCCGAGATCCGGCTGGTAGCGTGAATGGCATAGCACTCGTCGCTCGCCGCCGTGACGCAGGTAGGATCCGAAGGGCTCCAATGCACGTGGGTGCCGAGCCCGCGCGGAGGCTGTTCCGCGCTCTGATAGCTACCGGAGGGGCTTCGATGCCGCAGTTCACCGTCAATCCATCGCGGTTCGATCCGTACAAGAGCTTCGACCTCCGATCGAATGGCAGCAGCGTGGCGATCCAGAGCATCAAGCTCGAGATCGAGGGGTGGGAGCGGGACGCCGAGGTGGTGGAACCGGAGGAGCGGGCGTTCTGACTCGCGACGAGCTCGTCTCAG
>JBHENV010000005.1:0-8628 GCA_046261895.1 Candidatus Limnocylindria bacterium | reverse complement strand
CTCGAGCCCGGCCTTGGCGACACCCATCCAGTCGTAGATGGGCCACGCGAAGCGCCCGTCGAAGGTGAGCGACACGAGGGAGGCGCCGCCGCGACCCTTCGCCGCCACCATCGGCTCACGCAGGCCTACGCCGAGCGCCTTAAGCGAGTATGCCGATGTCTGGAAGGCGGTCGCGGCGCTCTCCCACGGGGTGTTCACGAAGTTGCCACCCAGCGCGTCTGACGGCGCGAATCCGATGGCATGCACGACCCCGTCCACATACCCCCATCGGCTCATGAGCTCCTTCGACACGGCCTCGATGTGGCCCTCGTCATTGATGTCCAGCTCGAGCACATCTGGGGCGCCGCCCGGCAGCTTCTTCGCGACTCGCTCGGTCAGGCTGCGGGCGCGACCGAAGCTGGTGAGCAGGATCTCCGCACCGGCCTCCTGGGCGACCCTCGCGACGGAGTACGCGATGCTGTCGTCGGTCAGGACGCCGGTGACGAGCAGCTTCTTGCCTTCGAGGAGCATGCGAACGGGTGCCTCCCAGCGTGCTTGGACCGATGCGCCCTGCGGCGTACGGCTCAAGAGTGTACCCGCGGGCCCAGGGCCGGCCGGGTGCCCGTCCTCGCACCTCCGGTCGAAACGACCGCCGAGAGCCGTCGGGTCCGCAGGTCGACACGCCGGCTCTGCCCGATGCGTCCGATGGCGCATCGGTCTAGCATCAGCGGACCGATGATGGTTCGCCTCTACGACTACGACGTGCCCGCCGCCGGCTCCGACGCCGGCGTGCCGAGCCTGCGGCCGCTGCTCGAGCAGCTCGACGCGGCTGAGCGGCGCACCATCCTCACCGGGCTCTTCAAGCCGGAGCGGATGCCCGGCACCATGGAGCGCCTGACGACCCTGGTCTAGGAGGTCGACGTCAGCTTCGGGAACGCCCTGATGACCCTCGACAACGCGACCCGCTCCCGGCGCTTCGTGGCCATCGACGAGGCGAAGGCAATTCTCGACCGATGGCTGCCCGAGTCAGCGGTCGCCGGCATCCGTGAGTGGGACGTGGCCCGCCTGCTCGAGCCGTACGGCGACGGCAGCTTCCACGGCAAGCTCCTGAAGCGGACGCGCAAGCAGCTGCGTTCGGTCTCCAGCCGCGAGGCACTTACCGTGCCGTTCCTCTTCCGCCGGAGCTGGTCGTGAGCCGATCCCAGAGACGCCGTCGCGGGCGGACGTACCAGCCGCTCCCCGAGCGCCGATCCCGCGCATGGATCGCCAAGCTGCTGGTCGTGGCGGTCGGGATCATCCTGATCCTGGGCTCACTCGCCTTCCTGGCCGGCACTCAGTAGGGGCCGCGCGCCTACAGGGTCTCCTCCATCAGCGTGCGCAGGTGGAGCAGCAGCTTCACGAGCTCCGGGGCGGCCGCGACCAGGTCGAGGTCGTCGGGCTGCACGTGGTCGAAAAGGCGGAATTCGGTGTGCGCCTTCAGCCTGCCGGTGGGCTCAAGCGCCGATTCGAGCGCCCGCGACTCGACGAACGGCACGTGGTGGTCCTCGGTCTCGTGCATCAGGTGCACGTCGGCACGCAGGTCTTCGAGGTGCCGCCCCGGCGAGATCGCGTCGATGAAGTCGAGCGCCCCAGGCGGCAGCTCGTCGATCGCCCGCTCGGCCTCGTCCAGCGTCGGTGCGGCGAGCAGGCTTTGGACGGCTCGCGCCGCATCGGTCTCCAGGGAGCTTCGGACCGAGGCGCCGGGAGGCGGCCGCTCCCCCGCCAGGATGAGTTCCGAGTACGCCTCGTCGAGGAGCGCGCGATCCGCCTCGTCGTCTACCTGGTCGAGCATGAAGCGCAGGAACACCTCCCGAGCCAGCGGGGTCGGCGTCCACGGCACGGACTCGCCGTCCCCGCCGCGGTAGGCATGCGCCGACACGGCGGCCAGGTAGCTGGATGCATCGGCGAACGCGCCGAAGGCGTTCACCCATTGGACCTGCGAGCTGATGCGAGGGTCGCCGGCCGCCAACAGGGCGAGGGAGCCGCCCACGCTGAACCCGACGATGCCGACGCGCAGCCGATCGACCTCCGGTCGTGCCGCCAGCAGCTGGTACGCCCGCACGACGCCATCGATCTCGCCGACCTCGAGGCGTCCCTCCAGCAACGTCCGCGAGTCCGGCACGAGGACGGCCACCCCGGTGCGCGCCAGGCCATCGGCCACGCGCTCGATGGCCGGATGGTTTCGCCCAAGATTGTTGACCCCGAACACGAGCAGCATGGCTCCCGCCGGTCGGTCCGCTGATGCCCAGTGCGGCAGCCACAGCTCGGCGAGATCCGCCTCGGCTCCCGGGTCTGCGCTGCGGTAGGGAAGGCTGGCTCGGGTCGGAGCCTCGCTGAACAGGTTCAGCGGTTTCGGACCTGCGTCGAGCAGGTTCGGCAGCATGACGGCGGTCTGGATCGCGACGCGGCTCGGTTCCCAGGCGATGAGGACGGCGGCCAGGACGAGCACCACGAGGCCGATCCGTCGCAGGCGGCGCATCGGCCCATCCTACGCAAGTGCCGGCGGCGCTATTCCTTCTCCGAGTTCCGCCGCGCGACGTCGTGCTCGAGCTGGAGCCGAAGCCGATACAGGACGTTCCACTCCCCGCTGTTGAGCCTGGCGACGTCGATCCGAGCCTGCACATCGTCGAGCTCGCTCCGCAGTGCCTCGACGTCGCCGTTCGCGGACTCGTGGAGGCGCTGGAGCTCGTCCTCGAAGGCCTGCGACTCCTCCGCCCAGGTCAGGTAGGTATTGCGGAAGGCCAGCTCACGCTCCATGGCGGCCCGAACGCGATGAGCATCGTCGCTCGGTCCCTGGATCGACACGTTGGTGGCGTAGGCGAGGATGTCGATATCGTTGGCGCGCAGCCTCATCGGCTCACCGCGCACGACGGCGCCGAGCAGGTGGCGAGAGGCGAAGCCGACGGTGCGCAGCGGCCACGACCGTGGACCGGTCGCCTCGGCCACAGTCACGTCATCGATGCCGATGGCGGTGAGGGCGCCGCGCACCGCGTCCAGGAGGTCGTCGTCATCGGTGCCTTCGCGCATGACGAGCGGGACCTGCACGAGCGTCCGCTTCAGGCGCCAGCGCTGGAAGAGCAGGACCGGCGTGAACGCAACCATCTGAAGGACCGATACGCCGAGCATGGCCGTCGCCGGAAAGCTGACGGGAACCATCCGCAGCCACGCCCCAACGCTCCGCTCCTCGTGGAACTCGGCGAAGACGGTCGTCGCCGCGATGGCCGGCGGTGCCAGCAGGATCGCCGTTACCAGGCCCACGTAGTGAATCGCCTGAACGTCGAAGTTCTTTTCGATGACGCCCATCGATTCGAGGATCGCTCCGCCGAAGATGGGAAGGGCAAATCCCACCACCACGATCACCCAGCCGGCCGCGACCAGGCTCACGACCGACAGGATGCGGCCCTGCTTGCCGGGGACCTGGCCGAAGTAGATCGCAGTCGCCCATCCAAGCGCGAACGAGGCCGACTTGCTCAGTGCCTGCCAGGCCAGCAGGAGGACGAACGGCAGGAATGGCATGCTCGCTTCTCAAGCAATCAACATGCCGTGACCGCTCGGCGGCGTCAGTCGAGCGTGAGCGGGCGTACCGACATCGCCTCCGCGACCCGGCCATCCCACTCCTCGCGCGGGGCGTCGCAGAACAGCTCGATCTCGTTGCCGTCGGGATCGGAGGTGTACAGGCTGCGCGTGACCCCGTGATCGGCGGTGCCCTTGAGCAGGCCGCGCTCAACGAGGAGCGCGTGCGCGTGCTTGACCGAGTCGAAATCCGCCAGCTGCACCGCCACGTGGTAAAGGCCCACCGCGTTCGGCGTTGGTGATGGGGCTGAGTCGCCGACTCGCACCAGAGCCAGGTCGTGATGGCTCTCGCCGGTCGCGGTGAGGAAGATCATGACGTTGCTCATCTCGCTCGACACCGTGAATCCGAGCAGGTCACGGTAGAACGCGAGCGAGCGATCGAGGTCTCGCACCTTCAGGACGACGTGGCCGATACCGAGCGGTTGCAGCATGGGACGATGCTACGCCTGATCGCGTCCGCCGGTCTGCCCCGTCAGTTCGTCGGGGCTACGGAAGTCCGAGCTTGATCCGGCACGCCGGCCACGGCGCGAAGCCGCGAGCGGCCCGAAGCCGCTCGGCCACCGCGATCTGCTCTTCGCGGGTGGCTTCATGCGGGTACGCGGCGAATTCGGCACCGCCATAGGCCTGCCACGTCGACAGGTCGAACTGAAGGCCGCCGTAATAGCCGTTGCCCGTGTTGATCGCCCAGTTCCCACCCGACTCACACTGTGCCAGGTCGTCCCAGACGGTGTCGCCGTCGTAGGTCACCACCCGCTGCGGAGCGGGCTCCGGCGCCTGCGGAGCCGGAGGGGGTGTCGGAGCGGGCGTGGGCACGGGCGTGGGCACGGGCGTGGGGATGACGTGCAGGGTGGCTTCCATCGGCGCCGCGGCAGACGTCGGGAGGGCGCTCTGCTCGAGCTGTTCGGCGAGCTGTTCGGCGGGCTGTGGCGGGTCCACGTCCGCGGTTAGCGGGCCCTGCCGCCCGGAGAGTCCACCCCGGTCGGAGGGCGGCTGGGGCGCATCGGCGGCTGCCAGCAGTCCGTCCCGGATCTGGGGCGGCACGGGCGTCGCGGAGCGAACCGCAAGTGGCGCGAAGAGCACGAGGCCGCCAACGCTGATGGCGGCAAGCAGAAGGATTCGTCGCAGGAGGTCTGGCAATAGAATTCATCCAATACGAGATCAGACCGGCACGATCCCTGCGTCTGCAGGAGGCGTGCCGGTTCGGCCACCGTAACATCCGCTGGTTGAGCTGTCGAACGCGGGAGGGTCCATGGCACGTCGCAAGAAGGAGCCAGATCAGCGCCGGGGGACGGTCGTCGTACGAGGCAAGAGCCCCGGCGACCGGAGCACGGAGGACCAGAAGCTCCTTCGGTCAAGGGAGCCCGCCCTCCGCTTTCAGGAGACGGATACCTGGCGAACGCTACGAATCCTCGGAGAGTTCGTAGAGGGGTTCGACGCGCTCGCCGACGTTGGTCCCGCAATCAGCATCTTCGGCTCCGCGCGGGTCGGCCGGCGCAATCGCTACTACGGGGCGGCCCGCGGGCTGGCGGCGGCCCTCGCGAAGCAGGGCTTCGCCATCATCACCGGGGGCGGGCCGGGGATCATGGAGGCCGCCAACCGGGGGGCCAGGGAGGCAGGGGGCCTCTCCATCGGCGCCAACATCGAGCTGCCATTTGAGCAGGGCCTGAACGAGTACGTCGATCTGGGCATGGAGTTCCGCTACTTCTTCGTGCGAAAGGTGATGTTCGTCAAGTACGCGGAAGGCTTCGTCATCTTCCCCGGCGGCTTCGGCACGCTCGACGAGCTGTTCGAGGCGCTCACCCTGATCCAGACGGGGAAGGTGCAGCACTTCCCGATCGTCCTGTACGGCAAGGACTACTGGGACGGCATGATGGCGTGGATCCGCGACAAGCCACTCTACGAGGAGAAGATCAGCCCCGAGGACCTCGAGCTGCTGACGATCACCTCCGATATCGACGAGGCTCGCGAGGCCATCACCAAGCACCACCGGTCTCGGACGCAGGAGCGCAAGGAGTCGGCCAGTCGGCAGGCCACGAAGGTGGCCGTGGAGGGCGCCGCGTCCGGGCGTGCGAAGTAGCCCGGGACGCGGCGTTCCGCTACCGGCTCCGACCTCAGCCGAGGACGCCGAGCAGCCAGAGAATGATGATGATCAGCAGAATCGTGCCGATGATCCCGAGTCCGAACATGAGGGCTCCTCTTTCGTGGTGGTCAGCCCGTAGGCAACGCACGGGACGTGCCAGACCTCGGATCCGGATGCCTCATCGCCTGCATCGGGCGCAGTCCGCCGATGAGATCGCGCGCACCTCGATGCGGAGCGGTGCGAGCGCGGCGAGCAGCCGACCGTAGAGCTGCGGATCCGCCAGGGCGAAGTCCCGCGCGCGGCCACTGATGCGGGCGACCGCGATGTCGGGCGCGGTGTCCCACAGCGCGAGCGAGATGCCTGCGGCATAGGCCGACGTGTAGCGGACGCCGCACACGCTGGGATTCGCTGGCCGGTCCTCGTGGATGGCTCGCGCCCACGCCTGCGTCTCCCGCCGCGGGATATCGCCGACGCTCATGGCCGGGAGGCCACCGATCATCATCGCGCCGGCGCCACGCAGGTTCTGGACGACGAGCTCGTCGCGCGGAACGAGCGCGGCGATGCGGTACCGCGGGCACACCGCGGCGAGGCGGTGGGCGCCAAATACCTCGGCCGCCGCGGTGCGCACGGAGTCACCGAGGTAGATGACCGACCGCCCGGCAGGACATTCGGCGGGTGCCGTCCAGGGTGGAGTGTGGGGGTCGAAGCGCTGGATCGGGCCATGGCGCCGTCGAGTCGTCGGTAGGCGGTCCGGCGTCGCGTGGTAGACGCGGAACCAGGGCTGACGTCCATCCCAGCGCCACCACAGGCCGCCCGACAGCGGCCGCTCCGGCGGAGCGAGGTGAGCGACCAAGCTTGCGGGCTTACTCGCTGCGTGCTGCGGCCACGACCTCGTCGACAGCGCCGCCCAGCAGCGCGTCGCGCGGTGCGACGCCGTCGAGATCCGGGTTGGGCCGCTTCACCCATCCAGACAGCGAAACCACGCCGTCACCGTAGGCCGAGACCAGCTCACGGAGGCCGGGAAGGGTGCCCGATGGGTGCTCCGGGGCCATCTGCCAGCGTGGGATCCGCCACTCGCGACCGACCTTCAGACCGAGTAGCGCCTGGCGCTCGAGCATGGCGCTGACCGCCTGCTCGCTCTTCCCTAACGCCCTGGCGACCTCTCGACGGCTGACGGCGTCGTCCAGTACTGCCTGCCGCCGAGCCGTGGCGGTCGACAGGTTGTTGGCGGCGGCACGTCTGACCTGGCGGGTCGAAGGTTCGGGCCCCCAGGTCTCGCGATCGAGGTCGAAAGCGCCATGCCGCTCGACGTGCACCGCGTCGATGAGCGCCTGGATGAAGGAGCGCGGCTGACGGCGCAAGGCGTCGGTCAGGTCCCGGACCTGCTGTGGGCTCGCTCGACGGGAGTCGGCGTCGATCATGGCGATGATGCTACGCAAGCTGCGCAAGCACGTCAATCTCCGCGCCTCCAGCATGTCCGACTCCCCCGGCGCCTCGGGGTGGCAGGATCGACCCAGGGCAGGTCCAAGATCGATGCCGCTGATCGCAACGGGAGAAGCACGGGTGTGGCGGGCCCGACCGGATTCGAACCGGCGATCTCCAGCGTGACAGGCTGGCATGTTTGGCCACTACACCACGGGCCCGCGGGGTGACGGTGGCGGAGCATAGCACAGGCACTCGCGGCCCTTCAGGAGTCCGATCCGGAACCGAGGTCGCGCGCCAAACGCACGGCGGCGACCGCGTAGCCGAGCATTCCGGCGAGGGCCGCGGAGGCGGCTCCAAGCAGCGGCGCGGCATAAGCGGCATCGCGCATGGCGCTCGAGATCGCGGTAGCCGCCGTTCCGAGCAGCGCGGCGCCAAGGACGGAGGCGAGCAGTGCGCCGATGCTCCGCCCCCAGCGCCAGCCGCGGGCAAGACCGGTGAGGACGCCGACGTGTGCGACGCCGATCGCGAGCGCGACCACCGCCACGGCCGTCAGGGTCCCACCCAGCGCATCGGCGTCGATGGTCAAGGCTGGCAGGCGCGACAGGAGCCAGCCTCTGCCCAGGGCGGCAAATCCGATTCCACCGGTCCCCACCAGGAGCCAGACCACCGCACCGACGATGAAGACGGTGCGAGTCACGCGGATGCCGACGCCTAGCGGCGTGGCCGGAGCAGGAGGATCGCGGCGACTCCGAACAGGAGCGTGGTCACCGTCAGCGCCATGGCAAGGACGACGTCGGGCGGCGGGTTCCCCATCGCCACCAGCGCTCCGGCGGCCGACAGCGCGGCGGCGACCGCCGAGAGGACACCGGTCACCAAGCGCGCCCTGCGGACCTCGCTGAACACAGCGAACCCGCCCGCGGTCAGCGATCCGCCGAGCAGGAGGATCCCGACGCCCATCAGCACCGGAATAAGGCTCAGCGTTCCGACGTTCGGCGGCGGATCGCCGGCGTAGCGGGAGCCGATGGTGAGCGCCATGGCGATCATGCCGATGCCCGTGATGACGAGCGCGATCCCCCCGACGATGACGCCGACCGTGGCGGCGGCGGTCGCCTCCCCGAGATGCCCGGGTGCGAGGGAGTGGTGGCCGCGTCCCCGTGCGCCAGCCGCGGAGGCGGCGCGAATCGGACGTCTGGTGGTGGTCATCGGCGACGGATTGTACGCGGTGCGCCGGTGAGCGCGCACGCGGCCGTATACTCCGCGCCGGATGCCCTACGAGCTGCCATCGGATCCGAGGACCGAGCGCCGCGCCCGCACCGGCCGCTGGGTGAGCTTCGCCTTCGCCGCACTCTTCGTCGCCCTGGTGGCCTACCTGGGCTACGTGGGGTACGAGGGCTCGCGCCAGCTCTCCGACGCCCCCAACCCGACCGGCGATTGTCGCACGCCGGCCACCATGGGCTGGGAGTATGAGGCGATCGGCTACGACATCGCCACCGATGCCGCGCTTGAGACCGAGGCGGATCCGGAGGCATGCA
>JBHENV010000004.1:0-3186 GCA_046261895.1 Candidatus Limnocylindria bacterium | reverse complement strand
TGCCCGCGCGCGGTGCGTCAGCTCCACCACCCGAATTTCGGGATGGGTGCGTGCGAGCTCGCGGCGAATGAAGGCGAGATTGCCGCCGATGCGCTCGGCGTGCGAGGTGGCCAGCAGCACGTGTGGCTCGAGAGGCCGCTGGCAGCCAAGTTGATGGGCGACCCGCACGAGCCAGATGCGGATGGTGACGGCGAGCCCGATCACCGCTTCAGAATGAGCTCGTCGATGACACGGTCAGTGGCATGACCGTCGAGGCGGTCGAAGTGACGGGACGCGAATGATGGGACCTTCTCGACCTGGTAGGCGTCATGGCGGATGGCGTTCATCAGCTCATCGAAGCTGCCCACGATGCGCCCGGGAACGAACTCCTCAAAGGGCACATAAAAGTCACGGGTGGCGACGTAATCCTCGAGGTCATACGCGAAGAAGAGCATCGGACGCAGGAGCGTTGAGAACTCGAAGACGATCGACGAGTAGTCGGTGATGAGCAGGTCAACCGCGAAGAGGAGATCGTTGACGTCGATAAGCGCCGGTGAGCCGTCGATGATCCGGTCCCCGAACCGGGCCGGGATCGGGACCTGCTGCCGGACGAAGGGGTGCATCTTCACGATCACCACCGCGTCCTTCGCCGTGCACACTTCGTGGAGCGCTGCCCAGTCGATCAGCTCGAAATCGTAATAGGCGCTGCGAGGCCCCTTGCCTCGAAACGTCGGTGCAAAGAGGATGGTCGTGCGGCCCTGGATGGCCGGGAAGGCCCGTTGAGCCAGGTCCCGCCCCCGGGCCAGCTGCTCCGGATCGAAGAAACGGTCCATCCGGGGAATCCCGGTCGGGATGAGGCGTTCTTCGGGAAGGCCGAAGGCCTCGGCGTAGTAAGGGACATCGTGCTGGCCGCTCACGGTCGCATGTGTGTAATTCTTGTGCGTCCGCGCGTAGGGACTCGGACCTCCCGGCTTGCCGACGCGGCTGTAGCCGACCGTCTTGAATGCCCCGGAGGCGTGCCAGAGCTGGATGATTCGGACGTCGGGGTCTGGCTTCAGGCGGTAGATGATCGGCTGGTAATCGTCGATGAGGATCACGTCCGCGCGCCCCAGGAGGCGAGGCAGTCGCACGCGATCCCGCCATCCCCGCTTCGCGGCCACGCTCGGCTTAAAGATCGTCTTCAACTCGTACGTGCGGTCGAGCCCACGTTCCACCATGCGGTCGTGGACGACGGCGAGGTTGCCCGCAAGGCCAGCGTGCGAATCGGAGGTGAACAGGATGCGGCGCCCGTTGCGTCTGACGTTCGCGCGAAAGAGACCCAGGAGGAGCTCGAAGATCCGCTGCCTGGGCCGCACGGCGCGCCGGAACCACCTGCGTAGACGGCGGTGCCACGGCTGCGGCCGCGAGGCGGAGCGGCGGTTCCGAATATCGAACGCTGGAGCCCCGGTTGTCTCGTCGTGGACCGGGGTGACCCGGTACCGGCCGCCTCTATACCGGAAGGTCCGCTGATGCACGAGGGAATCGATCAGATCGCGGTTCACCATTCGCAATGGCGCTCCGGTCCGAAGGCAGAGGAGCCAGCGTCCGGAGGCGAGTGGATGCTGGCCGGGGCCGAGCATGACGTTGAAGCGAAGGACAAGCTCGTCATCATGGTGCTCTGACCGGGTAGGCGGCATCGGTTCGGCCGGCTCGGGTGCTGAACGCGCAAGGCGAATCTCCTCGGGACAGAGAGCACCCATTGTCGAACGAATGCGCAGCACGGCCTGGATGCGCTCCCAATGCAGCGAGACGAGCTCGATCCGCGCCGGCTCACCGAGGTGCGGACCGCCGCCCTTCTCGCTGGCCCCGCCCGTCTCCTCTGGCACGGCGGGATGATATCGGTTCACGCCGGCAGCAACATCGACCTCAGGCTCGCGCGGCTACAATCAGCGATCGCGCGCGGTGGCGGTTACCGCGCGCCCATGCGGGAGGCGCCATGAAAACAGGGATGGTCGTGCTGGCGGGCGGGCTTGGGAAGCGGATCGGCCGACCCGTCCCGAAGCAGTTCCTCCTTCTGGGGGGCACGCCGCTGCTCGTCCACGTGCTCAACAAGGCGCGGGCGCTGCCCGACATCAATTCCATCGTGATCACCTGCCCCAAGTCGCACATCGACGAGACGCGCCAGCTTCTTGCCAATCATCAGTTCCAGGAGCGTTTTACCTGCATCGAGGGTGGGGCGACGCGGCAGGAATCGGTCTATCGGGGACTGCAGGCGCTCCACGATTGCGAGTCGATCATCATCCACGAGGCGGTTCGCCCGCTGGTTCGGCGGGACGAGTACCAGGCGTTGATCGACGCCACCGATCGGAATGCGATGTACGGGATTCCCATCCCGTTCACCGTCCTCAAGGGACAAGACTACGTTGAGGAGCTGCTGGAGCGCCGTGAGCTCGTCAACGTCCAGCTGCCCCAAAAATTTGAGGCCGGCGCGCTGCGAGAGGCGCACGAGGCAGCGCGTCGCGATAATGCCATCTTCACCGAGGACGCCAGCCTCGTCTTCAAATACACCGACGTCCCCGTCCGCATCCTTCCCGGCTCTGAGCGCAACCTGAAGATCACGGTACCGATCGATCTCGTGGTCGCCGAGGCAATCTACGCCGATACCATCGGTCGCTCGCCGGAGTCGATGGGGCACGAGTGAGGATGGGGAAGACCTGCGTCATCACCGGCGCCAGCCAGGGCATCGGACGCGCCACCGCGATTCGCATGAGTCGCGAGCCGAGCGTGACCGGCCTGGCGTTGATCGCTCGCAACGGCGACGGCCTTTCCGAAACCGTCGCCGCCATGGAGCGGGACGGAAAGGACGTGGAGGCCTATCCGTTCGACCTCATTGAGCTGGACGCCATCCCGGGACTGATCGGCCGTATTCACCGACGGTTCGGAAGCATCGACCTCCTGTTGAACATCGCCGGGTACGCGGAGCCGCGAGCGCTGCTTGACACGACCAATGAGAATCTCCTGCGGACGTACACCGTCAACGTCCTGGCCATGACCGTGCTGACCCGCGAGGTCGTGCGCCTCATTCAGGGCACGCCGGCCAAGATCCTGAACGTGGCCTCCACCGCGGGAATCACCTCACGGCCCGGCTGGCTGGCCTACGCTTCGTCCAAGGCCGCGGTGGTCTCACTCTCCACCACGCTGGCCGACGAGCTGGCGGGGACCGGCATC
>JBHENV010000003.1:0-9055 GCA_046261895.1 Candidatus Limnocylindria bacterium | reverse complement strand
ATCGCGTCGAGGTCGAACGCGCGGCGCGTCGAGGTGATGTGGTCGACGATGTACTCGCGCTCCACGTTGAGCTCGTTCGGGTTGACCTGCACGGTCTGCACGAAGCTCGGGTAGAGCCCTCCCACCACGATCGACAGCACGATCCACGCGCCCGCCGCCAGTGCGAGCAGCCACAGGGTCCGAAACCAGGTGTTGAGCAGGAGCAGGCCTGCAGCCGCGAGGGCCACGACCGTCAGGATCACGGACGCCGGTAGCTGCGCGTTGACGTCGGTGTACAGCGCGGCCTGCACGTTGCCGCTCAGCCCACGGGTCGAGTAGGTGAGCTCGGCGATGTCGAGCTGATACCCACCGGCGATGACCACCAGCAGCAGCGCGCCGATCACCGACAGGTGCGCCCGCACCGGCGCGCTGAGCCGGAACTGCCAGCGCAGCGCCCGCGCGGCATACGCCCCCAGCGTCAGCAGGCCGACGGCGATCAGGGTCGTCGATGCCCAGCCGAGCAGCAATCGCCAGAAGGGCAGGTCGAAGACGTAGAAGCCGATGTCGCGGCCCAAGGTCGGATCGGTGACACCCCAGTCGCCGCCGTTCAGGAAGAGCAGCACGCTCTCCCAGTTGCCGCTCCAGGCCGCGCCGGAGCCGAGCGAGAGGAGGACCGCCACCACGATCAAACCGATGGCGATGGCGCGCGACGCATCGGGCAGCTCGATCCCGCCCAGCTGGCGCACCGGCGACTGCGGCGCGATGCGGCTCGCCAGCCAGATGCTGAGGAGGGCGGGGAGGAGCATCGCGACGAAACCAATCGCGAAGAGCGCGACCTGTGACCAGAGACGCGTCTGGAGCACGTCCCGTCGACCCAGCGAGTCGTACCACATCACGTCGGTGATGAGGTTGACGACGCCTCCCAGCAGGCCCAGCACGATGAGCAGGGCGATCAGCCCGCCGCCGATCAGCAGGTATCGGCGCCACGGAAGGTCCCCACCGGCGACCGGTGGAAAGGTCGGGCCGTCTCCACCGCCGTTCGTGCGGCCCGCGCGGCGTCCCTGACGCTCCGCGTCGATCGGCGTCACCTTGCGCTCGCGATCCGCGCGGGCGTCAGGGCGCTCGAACGGCCGCCCCTCGCGCTGCGCATCGGCCTCGGCCTGGCGGCGCTGAAGCTCCTCGAGCAGCTTGTCGAACCAGCTGGACATGTGCGGGGCATGCTACCGGGTCCGCCGTTGCGGGATTCGTGAGCGCAGCGAGCCGCGCGCCAGCGCGGCATGAGGCGGCAGATGGCCGCGGGACGCAGGCGCACCTCGAAATATCGGTTGTTCCCGGCCTGAGTGCTTGGTTCATGCGCGTTTTGAGCGACACATCGGTCCGCCCGAGGCATGAAGCGTGTCGCGACTCGGCACTCACGCCGACGGCGTCCGATATTTGGCCCATTCCCGGCCCAGGGGACGCGTCAGGCCAGTTCTGACCACCTATTTCGCACAGCGACGCCGACGGCGCCCGTCGCTCACTCCCACTCGATGGTGGCGGGCGGCTTCGAGCTGATGTCGTAGACGACGCGGTTGACGCCGGGCACCTCGTTGACGATGCGCGAGCTGATCCTGGCCAGGATCTCGTACGGCAGCCTGGCCCAGTCCGCCGTCATGCCGTCATCGGAGGTCACCGCCCGGATGGCAACGACATTCGCATACGTCCGCCCGTCCCCCATGACGCCCACCGAGCGCACCGGCGTGAGGATGGCGAACGACTGCCACAGGGACCGATACAGCCCTGCGGCCTTGATCTCGTCGATCACGATCCAGTCGGCCTCGCGCAGCGTGTCGAGCCGCTCGGCGGTGACCTCGCCCAGGATCCGGATGGCCAGGCCGGGCCCAGGGAACGGCTGCCGCTGGACCATCGCCTCGGGAAGGCCCAGCTCGAGGCCCACGTTGCGCACCTCGTCCTTGAACAGGGAGCGCAGCGGCTCGATCAGCTTGAAGCGCAGATCCGACGGCAGGCCACCGACGTTGTGATGGGTCTTGATCTTCTGGGACGCCTTCGTCTCCGACGTCTTCGACTCGATCACATCGGGATACAGCGTTCCCTGCGTCAGGAAGTCGATCTGCCCGATCTTCGCCGCCTCCTCCTCGAAGACGCGGATGAACTCGTCGCCGATGATCCGGCGCTTCTCCTCCGGATCCTCGACGCCGGCCAGGCGCCCGAGAAACCGATCCCGCGCGTCGACCATCACGAGCCTCATGCCGAGGTCCCGCTTGAAGGTGACGCGCAGGAGCTCCGACTCGCGCTTGCGCATCAGGCCGTGGTCGACGTAGATGCAGGTCAGCTGGTCACCGATGGCGCGCTGCACGAGCGTCGCGGCCACCGCCGAGTCGACGCCGCCGGAGAGTGCGCAGATCACGTGGCCGTCGCCGACGCGCTCACGAATGTCGGCGACGGTGGTCTCGATCAGGTTGCTTGCCGTCCAGGTCGGCCGCACGCCGGCTATCCCGACCACGAAGTTACGCAGCACGTCGCGCCCGATCGGCGTGTGGACGACCTCGGGGTGGAACTGGATGCCATACAGGTTGCGGCCGGGATCGGCGAGTCCGGCATATGGGGTCGAATCGGTCTGCGCCGTCGACCAGAAGCCCTCGGGTGGACGAAGGATCGAGTCGCCATGGCTCATCCAGACCGGCTGCTCGCCCTCCAGCCCGGTGAACAGGCCATCGGCCTCGGTGAGGCTCACCGTGGCGGGCCCGTATTCGCGCTTCGCCGACGGCACCACCTCGCCACCAAGCTCCAGTGCCATGAGCTGAAGGCCGTAGCAGATGCCGAGGACCGGGATGCGCCCCGACCACAGTGCCGGATCCGCCTTTGGAGCTCCCTCGTCATAGACCGATGACGGACCCCCCGACAGGATCACGGCCCTCGCGCCACGACGCTCCAGCTCCGCCATCGGCGTGTCGTGTGGCAGAAGCTCCGAATAGACGTTCAGCTCCCGAACGCGGCGCGCGATGAGCTGCGCGAACTGGCTGCCGAAATCGAGCACGACCACGGTGTCCGGCTGCTCGGCGGCCTCGGCCTCGATGCGCTGCGGCGGTGCCGCGTGCAGTGCCTGCTCGAGGTACGCCTCGACCTCGGCATCATCGGGGGCCAGGACACGATGCCCTGCGTTTGCCGCCTCGCCGTGGACCGTCCGACCGCGGTCCGCGGCACGCTGGCGATCGGGGTTCGGCTCCTGCGTCTCGCTCAATCGCTGCTCCGTTGGTCGAGCATGGTCCTGCACCGGAGTGTAGCGACCGGACCCGCTGAGGACTGCGAACGGCTGCGGCCGGCCGACCGACCCCGATCACACGCGGGAGCCG
The DNA here is from genome assembly GCA_046261895.1 of Candidatus Limnocylindria bacterium. Classification (GTDB taxonomy): domain Bacteria; phylum Chloroflexota; class Limnocylindria; order QHBO01; family QHBO01; genus JACDBZ01. The sequence goes on along the minus strand of JBHENV010000003.1, from coordinate 5,723 downwards.
AGCTCCTGCACCGCGGCGGCGGCGAGCCGTCCGCGGTCCACGTCGAGGCGATCGAGAACGCGTGCGACGGCGCCTCGCTCGATCGCCGCCACCGCAGCCACCAGGTGGGCGCCCGCGAGGCGTTGATTCGCGGAGCGTGCCAGGTCGCCGGCGGTACGAAATGCCTCGCGGGCCGATGTCAATCGCGGTTGACGGTCGCCGCTCAGGCGCCGTCTGGCGCTACGAATCTAGCCACTCCCGAGGATGCGTCGAGAGGAAGTCCTCGACCGGGACTCCACCCGCACCAATGACGAGGGAGCGCGCGCCACGATGCGCGTGGGTGAACGCGACGGTTCCCGGCGTGCCGCGTGGGTGGCCGGTCTTCACCTCGACCGCGATCGGCGTGTCGCGCGAGCGCATCAGCTTGCCCGGACGGATCACCCAGTCGACCTCGTTGTTGCCCTCACGCCAGTAGCCGAGCTCCTCGGGGTCGGCATGCGCCCACAGATGCGCCCCGACCGCGGTCTCGACCAGCCGGGACCATCCTTCGTGATCGGCTCTGGCCCGCGCAAACGTGGTCCGCGCCGTGGCGGTCATGAGCCCGGTGTTCAGCGCCAGGAGCTTCGGGCTCGAAGCGCGACGCCGGATCGCGGTGCCCGAGTACTTGCCGATCCCGGTGACCATCCCCGCTCCGCCCAGCAGCTCGAGGTAGTGGGCCAGCGTGACGGTGTTGCCCGCATCGGTCAGCGTGCCGAGCATCTTCGTGTAGCTCAGGACCTGCCCGGAATACGAGCACGCCAGACGGAAGAGCTGCCGCAGCAGGGCAGGCTTCTCGACTCGGTTGAGCATGAGGATGTCGCGCGACAGGTTCGTCTCGACGATCGAGTCGAGGATGTACTCCTCCCATCGGTTGTGGGTCCTGATCAGCCGGGCGGCTCCGGGGTACCCGCCATAGAAGAGGTAGGTGTCGAGATCCCAGCCGAAGGCGTCGCGCATTTCGGCGAAGGTCCAGTGCGTGACGCGCACGATCTCGAAGCGTCCCGCCAGGCTGTCCGACAGGCCCTGGCGCACGAGCAGCGGTGCCGAGCCGAGCAGCATGACCCGCAGAGGGATGCCCGATGCGGTGTCCTCGTCCCACAGCTGCTTCACCACGTCCGACCAGCCTCGGACCTTCTGGACCTCGTCGAGCACCAGCAGGCCGCCGGCCCGGCCGCCCATCCTCGCCTGCTGGCGGCCGATCGCCCACTGCGTGTAGATCCAGCCCACGTCCTCGGGGTCGGGTGCGTCGGCCGAGGCGAAGTGGCCCGGAATGCCGATGGCGTCCATCACCTGGCGCGCGACCGTCGTCTTGCCCACCTGCCGGGGACCGGCCAGGACCTGGATGAAGCCGCGCGGCTCATGGGCGCGCTCGAGGATCTCGTCGTAGATTGGCCGGCGATAGACCTGCGGCTTACGGCTCATTTGCTCATTCCCATGGTCGGAATTACTCAGCCCACCGCCTAACATTACTCAATGTCCGGCGGGGTGCGGGGCGTGGGTATGAACTTTCCGCGGCCCCGCGGTCCGCGCCGAGCCGGATTCGGCCTAGGCCAGCTCCAACCGCGCTCGCTCGAGCGCCGCGCTGGTCGGCTCGGCCGGGAAGGGCGAGCGGCGGATCGCCTCATCGAGACCGATGGCGCCGCTGGCGGCCTGGCGTGCAACCTCGGCCAGCTCCGCCAGCTCAGCGACCTGCCGTTCGGCGAAGGCACGATCGAATGGGTCGCCGTGGCCCGGAACCACGACGCCGGCGACGAGATCGAGCAGGGCGGCGCCGGTCGCCACCCAGGCAATTGGAAAGCTGTCACGGAAGCCCGGAGCCGGCGCATTCTCGAGAAGGTCACCGGCGAACAGGACCGACGCGTCGGGGACGGTGATGACGATGTCGTTGTCGGTGTGGCCGCGCCCGAGGTAGCGCAGCTCGACCTGGCGGTCACCGAGGTCGAGGGTTGCGGCCTCCTCGAACAGGTCGCTCGGCGGCGTCAGCTCGACCTCTCGGAACTGCTCGGCTTCCTCTGGATAGGCGACAAGCAGCCGTGCCCGCAATGCTTCGCCGCGCTCGACGACCATCGTCGCGCAGCGAACGTGACCCCAGATCGGCGCCGGCAGGAAGCGGGCATTGCCAAATGTGTGATCCCAATGCCCGTGGGTGTTCACGACCGCGAAGACCGATCCCGGGAGCTGCTTCAGCTCATCGCGGAGCTCATCGGCCAGTCGATGGGTGGCTCGCGTGTCGATGACGACCAGGCCGGCATCACCGCCGATGACGCCGATCGTCTGGTCGAGTTCCTCGTAGCGTCTGATCCAGGTCCGGTCGCCGACCTCCCGCCAGTCGGCGGTCACGCGCCCATGCGGACGGCGGTGCCAGACGCGGTGACCATGAGCATGCTGCCGCCCTGGCCGACGGTCTCGTAGTCGAGGTCGATGCCGACCACCGCATCGGCCCCGCGGCTGGACGCCTCCGCGCCGAGCTCCTCCATGGCGATCTCACGTGCCTTGCGCAGCTCCTCCTCGTACGCACCCGAGCGACCGCCGACGATGTCTCGGATACCGGCGAACAGGTCGCGCACGATGTTCGCGCCGAGGATCGCCTCGCCCGTCACGACGCCGAGGTATTCGGTGATGGCGCGACCGTCGATGCTCGGGGTGGTGGTCAGGATCACGTCCGGTCCTCCAGCATGTAGAACTCGCTGAATTCGTTGCATCTGCCGTCCGGCGCGAACCGCAGCAGGTACGCGTTGTGATACGTCTTTTCCGGCTCGGTCTCGGTGGCCCGATAGCGGCTGAAGCCGACGGCAACGGCCCGGTCGCCGTCGACCGCGTACGGCTCGTACCCCGCTTCCCACGACTCCGGTGCGTCCGTGTCATCGAGCCAGGATTCGACGATGGCGGCGTTGCCGGTGAAGGTTCGCTCGGGATCGTCGTACGGTCGGTAGCGGTACACGGCGTCCTCGGTGAAGAGCGCCTTGATGAGCTCGGGGTCGTTCGCTCGCCAGGCCTCGATGTATCGGTCCAGCCAGGCCTGCACGTCGGATCGTTCCATGCGCTGATGCTACAGCGTGGCTGCCCGTTTCACCCACGCTACTTCCTTCGTCGGGGGCTTACGACGGCTTCGGCCCCATCGGTGCGGCCGATCCGTCAGCCCGTGGGACATGGCTGCCATCTGGCCGTCATCAGGTTCATCGTCCGTCGTGAGCGCCACCTCGCGCGAATTGACGCGACTCAGGCGAGGAACGCGGCGAGCAGGTGCGCCTCTTCGTCGAGCTCTCCCCGTTCTGTGGCCGAAAGGTTTCGGAGCGGTGTGAGCTGGATCTGATCCTTCTCGAAGCGCCAGGTGCCGGCCACCTGCCCATCGAGCAGGAACGTGTTGTGCGAATGAGGGGTCTTCGTGTTGAAGATGAGCGGCCTGAACTCCTCGGGCAGCACCTGCGTTCGCCGTGCGTGGACCAGCAGCATGGCGTCCCAGACTGCGAGGAGGCGAGGCGCAGCGGGAGTCTCCGGGTCCGGTAATGGACCATCCGGCAGGTCGACGAGCGGCTTGCCGTCCTCAGTCCGGAAGGCTCGCAGCTCCATCGCATCGGCAACTGGCCGCATCTGGCCCACGTTCAGCCCCATCCAGGTCGCGATATCCCTGAGTGGCGCCGGTCCGAAGGCTCCGAGGTAGCGGCGGATCAGCAGCTCGATTCCCTCGTCCTCGGTCACTTCGACGGGCGTCAGCCACTGGTCGGCGAGGGCGTAGAGGTCCGCTCGTCGGCGCTCCCAGGTGCCCGAGGGCGGGACCCGCACCATGTCGACCCACAGTCCCGCCCAGTTGGCGGATCGGGGTGGAAGGCCGCGCGCGCCCAGGCGCTCCTCGAGCTCGGTCATGCGCAACGGACCGTCGTCGAGCTCGCGTCGCACCGCATCGGCGACCGCCTTCACATCGGCGCTGCGGACGTCCGGCTGCACCCTGGTGTACCACTCGCGGTTGACGCGCCGGATCCCGGCCATCATCGGCCAGTAGTCTGCGGCCGAGACCGTGTGGATGGTCGCCCGCATCATCGTGCCCTGGATGACGCGACGCTCTTCCAGGGCCTGCGTCAGCATCGGTCTTCCAAAGTCGCGCATGCGCGACCATAGGCCGATGTAGCCCGCCGGCGCGTACTGCATCTGGATGCCGCCCATCTGCTCAACCACCTCGGTCAGGCTCAATGGCGACCGGTCCAGAAGCATCTGTCGCGCGAGGAGCGTGCGGTTCAGCGCGCGTGCAGTCAGGACCGGCTCAGCCATGGGCCGCGACGCGGCCGGGACGGCTCGGCTCAGCCATTGGCGGCACGCGCCCACTCGATCCGCAGCGGATCGTCGCCAGGGAGGTCCTCGATCATCGGGATGCCGTCGACCGGGCGGCCGATCCACTGTTCGCCGCCCAGCGCAACGAGCGACCGCAGCGATCGGAGCGGAGCGAGATTCTCGTCGCGCCGGTGTCCGTGGTACGGACAACGCCCTGGGTCACGTCGCCGAGCATCGGCGATGCGAGTGGCATCGACATCATGCCGGTGTGGCTGCGTCGCCCAGCTACTCGGCCCCGGCCAGCTGCCAGGATTTGCCCTCCGTGGCGATCGAGGGCGCGATGACCATCTCGACCGAGTGCATCTCGCGGATGGTGCGCACGCCGAGCGCGGCCATCGACTGGCGCAGTGCGCCGACGAGGTTCTGCGTGCCGTGCGTGGTTCCGGACGGGCCGAACAGGATTCGCTCGAGCGGCAGTCGCTCACCGATCCGGATGCGGGTCCCGCGCGGCAAAGTCGGTGACGGCGCCGCCATGCCCCAGTTGAAGCCGCGCCCGGGCGCTTCGAGCGCGCCGGCGAACGGCGAGCCGAGCATCACCGCATCGGCGCCCGATGCGATCGCCTTTGCGATGTCGCCGCCGGTCCTCATGCCGCCATCGGTGACCACCGGCACGTAGCGTCCGGTCTCGCGCTCGTATCGGTCACGCGCTGCCGCCACCTCCAGGGTGGCGGAGACCTGCGGCACGCCGATGCCGAGCACCTCACGGGTCGTGCATGCCGCCCCCGGCCCCACGCCGACGAAGATGCCGGCCGCGCCCTGGTGCATGAGCTGGTATGCCGCCTCGCCGCTCACCGTGTTCCCGACCAGCACCGGCAGCTTGAGCCCACCGGTGAGATCGGCCAGTGAGAGCACCCGGGTCGAGGTGGAGATGTGTCGCGCGGACGACACCTGGGACTGCACCAGCAGCAGGTCGGCGCCGGCCTCTGCGGCCAGCTCGGCGTGATGCCAGGCCGATGCGGGCGTGGTCGCCACGGCGGCGATTCCTCCCTGCGTCTTGATGCGCGTGATGAGCGCCGTGATCAGGTCGTCGCGGACCGGCCGCTCGTAGGCTGCTGCCAGGATCCGGGCCGCCGCCTGTCCGCTGTCGGCTCCGGCCACGCGCTCGATGATCGGGCTGGCGTCCTCGTAGCGCGTGTAGAGCCCTTCAAGGTTGACGACCGCCAGGCCGCCGTGGCGGCTCATCCGGACGGCGAAGTTCGCATCGGCAACGGCATCCATGGCGGCAGCCAGGAAGGGAATCTCCAGGCGGAACCCACCCAGGTCGACGGTCAGGTCGACCTCCACCGGGTCAGCGGTCACCGCCCCCGGCACCAGGGCGACCTCCTCGAAGCCGTACACCCGCCGCAGGCGGGTCTCGATCGCGCCGGCGGCCGGCGCCC
>JBHENV010000002.1:0-7143 GCA_046261895.1 Candidatus Limnocylindria bacterium | reverse complement strand
CGACACGATGAAGCAGGTGAGCCACGCCGACAGCAGCGTGGGGGCCATGAGCGGCAGCACCACCCGACGCAGGGTCATCGGGTAGGTCGCCCCGAGGTCCATGGCCGCATCCTCGAGCGCCGGGTCCAAACCGCTGAGGCGGGACAGCACGATGAGGGTCGCGTACGGGATGGCGATGACCGTGTGACCGATGCCGACCGTCAGCAGCGACCGCGGAAGGTCGAGGGCCACGAAGAGCAGGAAGAAGGCGACGCCGAGGACCACGAAGGGGACGATGAGCGGCATGCCCGCCAATGCCAGGAGCGCCGTGCGCCCACGGAATCGGAAGCGCAGGACGGCGAGGGCAACCAGGCTGCCGAGCGTCGTTGCCAGCGTGGCCGATCCGACGCCGACCACGAGGCTGTTGCGCGCGGCATCCAGCATGGCCGAGTTGCCGAAGACCGATGCGTACCAGTCGAGGGTAAGCCCGTCCAACGGGAACGAGAGCGTCGTGCCGGCATTGAAGGAGAAGACGAACAGGATGCCGATGGGGAGGTAGAGGAGGAGAAGGATGCCGAGGTAGAACGGCCGGAGCGGGACGCGCGTCCTTCCCACGCCGATCGCGCCGCGCCGGGCCGCTCGCACCGCTGCTGCCGTCACGTCGATGCCCGGCGCACGTTGATGAGGCGTAATCCCACGGCCACCAGGACAAGGGTCAGGACCAGCATGATCATCGCCATGGCCGAGCCGAGCGGCCAGTTGGCCGAACGGGTGAAGAACCCGAGGATGATGTTGCCGTACATGATCCCGTCGGTCCCTCCCACGAGGGCCGGCGTGACGTACTCGCCGACGGTCGGGATGAAGACCATGAAGAAGCTCGCCAGCGCACCGGGCAGGCTGAGCGGGACCGTGACCCGCCAGAAGCGTGCCCAGGGTCCGGCGCCAAGGTCCGCAGCCGCCTCGAGGTGGTGGCGGTCGATGCGCTGCATCGCGGCATAGATCGGCAGCGCGGCGAAAGGGATCCAGACATACACGAGCGTGATGATCACGGCTGGCCGGCTGTAGAGGAGGAGCTGGATCGGCTCGTCAGCGAGACCGAGTGTCGCCAGCAGGGAATTGATGCCGCCCTCTGGACCGAGCATCAGCTTCCACGCCATTACGCGAAGCAGGTAGCTCACGGCGAACGGGATCAGCAGAAGGGTCAGGTAAAAGGGCGCCCGTGATCCCGCCCGGAAGGTGAGGAAGTAGGCGACCGGATAGGCCAGCACGGTCGCCAATCCGGCGATGCCGAGCGCCATGAGGGCCGACACGCCCAGCAGGCGCATGAACGCCGGTGTGCCGAGCACGTCCCGGTAATGCTCGGTCGATGGCGCCCATGCCTCCGATGCGCCCACGGCACCGGATCCCTCCCTGAGGCTGAATGCCGCGATCATGACGAGCGGCACGACGAAGAGGAACGCGAGCCACAGCAGCGGAGGCCCGGCGACAAACGGCAGCGTTCCGCGTCGGCCCAGCATCGCCTGCCGCTCGCCGCGTGTCGGAAGTGGCGGCTATTCGGCCTGCACGCGCTCCCACATTCCGGTCCACGCCTCGCGCTGCTCCTCGGTGACGAGCGGCGTGAAGTTCGTGGACTCCAGGATGCTCGGATCGTTGATCCCGAACGCCTCGGTCAGGATCGGGTCGTCGATGGCGGCCATCACGTCGCCGTTGGCGCAACCGTAGTAGAAGAGGGTGACCGCATTGCCGCAGCTCGCCTCGGCAAGCTTCATGTCGAGGAACTCGAGGGCGAGCTCGGGGCTGTCGCTCTCGGCGCTGATGCCATACAGGCCGACCCACGAGTTGCGACCCTCCTCGGGACTGGCATAGGCGACAGGGTCGCCGGCGGCGAGCGCAGTCGCGTAGCAGCCCTGCCAGGCGTAGGCGACCCAGACCGTGCCGTCCTGCACCGCGGGGCAGAGGTCGGTGTACTCGCCCGACCAGTAGAAGGCGTTGAGCGGCTTCTGCGCGATCCAGTCGGCCTCGATCTGCGCCAGCTGCTCATCGGTGATGGCCGTCTCGTCCCAGCCGTTGATGTACGAAGAGACCGTCACGGCGCCGGGGCCGTCGTTCCACATCGAGATGTGGCCCGCGTACTCCTCATTGAAGAGCACGTCCCAGCTGGTGACCTCGGGGACCTGCTCGGTGTTGTAGAGGATCGAGGTGAAGCCCCAGTCCCACGGGACGAAGTACTGCTTGCCGTCGATCTGCCCGAGCTCCTGATATTCGACGGGGACCTTGTCCCAGTTCTCCAGCTGGCTGGTGTCGATCTCCTGGACGAGCCCCTGGTCGACGTAGAACTGCTGCCAGCCGGTGTAGAAGTGGAAGATGTCGGCCTGGCTGCCGCCCTCCATCTGGGCGAGGATGTTGGCGTCGGTATCGCCGAACTCGAAGCTGACCTCCGTATCGGGATGGGCCGATGCGAAGTCGGTCCAGAAGTCCTCCTCCTCGTACCCGCTCCACTCGAGGACGAGGAGCTCGTCCGGCTCAGCGGCTGCGCGGGCTGTCGGGGCTGGGGAGTCGCCATCCGATGCCGGGGCCGATGCCCCGGGTGACGTGCCCGTCTGGGTGCCGCACGCCGCCAGCAGCATGCCGAGGGAAACGAGCACCGCTGGCATCCGCGGTGAGGACAGGGTTCGCATGCTCGGGTGCCTCCTGCTGCGCCCGGCTGCGGGCGCCTATTCCCTGAAGTGTCGCTCAAGGCCGGATCGTAGTCCGATGGTGCTGTGGGGTCAATATTCTGAAGCAATGCTTCAGAGTTGAAGAAAGGAAACCCCCTCGCCTCAACGGCCGATCCGATACCCAAGCAAGTGGGGAAGCCGCGCCATCGATCGCACCAACAGGTTCGGCCGGCGACCCTGATCCTCAACCTCGTCCTTGCGCACCAGCGCCTCCCGGATCATCCGCGCCCCAACGTATCGGAACGGCTCCGGCGGGAAGCGACGTGCGTGGGCTCCGACGATCGGCAGGCGCGCGATCGGATCGGTGCCGCCGTCCACGATGGCCGCCAGGATCCGTCCGGACAGTCGGGACGGGCCGACGCCGTTGCCCGAGTAGCCGTGCGCGAAGTGGACGCGACCGCCATGGAGCGAGCCGATGGCCGGAAGCCGGTCGGATGAGATGTCGATCGGTCCTCCCCAGGAGTCCTCGATCCGCACGTCGGCGAGCATCGGAAACAGGTGGCGGAGCCCCCCGGCCGCCCGTGCTACCGCCGCTCGATCCTCGGTGAACCGAGCCCCGATGGCGCCTCCGTAGCCCGCCGCGCCAACGCCGGCACCGAACGCGATGCGCCCGTCGCGCGTGGTGCGGAAGTAGTGGATCGTGAAACGCGAGTCCGTGACCGCCTCCCCTCCGGTCCAGCCGATCTCCCCCAGGCGGTCGGGGATCGGCTCGGTGAGCACGATGTAGCTGGCCCACGTCATCAGCCGTGTCCGAAATCCCGCCCACCCCGCCGCCCATGCGTTCATGCCCAGCACGACCTGCGGAGCGCGCACCTCACCGCCATCGGTGGTAAGCCTGACCGGGTCCCCCGGCACGAGACGTCGGACCGTGGTCCCCTCGTGGATCACGACGCCGCGCTCGAGCAGCACGCGTCGCAGGCCCCGGGCCAGGATGGCGGGCTGGACGGTAGCGCCGCTCGGCATCAGGACCCCGCCCCGAAAGCGTGGCGAGGCGCACCGTCCCCGGACCTCGGCTTCGGTCAACGGCAGGTAGGCATCTGCCGCGCCGAGCTCACGGCAGACGGCCACCGCGCGGTCCCAGTCCCCATCCTGGGCCGGGGATGCGCTGGCCTGGAGGTAGCCCGCCTGCACGAACCACGCATCAACCCCATGACGCTCGCAGAACTCGCCGACCTCGCGCACGGCCGCCTCCGAGGCGCGTGCCATCTCGAGCCCGCGCTCGGGCCCGTGAAGCTCGACGAGCAGGGGCAGCTGGTCCCACCAGGCGTGGACGAAGCCGCCGTTGCGGCCGCTCGGTCCGCCACCGCAAATGTCCTGCTCGAGGAGGACGATCCGGACGCCCGGTGCTCGCTCGGTCAGGTCGTAGGCGGTCCACATGCCCGTGTAGCCGCCTCCCACGATTGCCACGTCGAAGTCGACCGTGCCCCGGAGGGGCGGCATCGGCGACCGCTGATCCTCGGCGCCCAGTGCCTCGCGCAGCCACCAGCTGCGTTGGGTTCCCGGCTGGGGCAGACGCGCGGGTGGGTGTGGCTCGGGCACTCGGCGGATCCTGAAGCAGGACTACAGTATCGGGAATCCAGCCCCGCGGTCAACAGGAGACCTCTGAAGCGGCCCTTTAGAATGCAGGCCATGACCGAGCAAGGGCCGATGATCGGCGCAAGCCTCCGCAGCGTTCGACGGCGTCGAGCGCTGACGCTGCGCCAGGTGGCCGCCTCGGCCGGCGTCACTGAGAGCTTTCTCTCACAGGTCGAGCGGGACATCGCCAGCCCGTCGATCGCCACCTTGCGCCGAATCGCGGTCGCGCTGGGGACATCGATCGGCGTCCTCCTTGACGAGGCAGGACCTCACGGTCAGCTGGTCCGTGCCGGAGAGCGCCGTGTCGTGACCTATCCCGGGCTCGCGGCGCGCGACGAATTCCTGACCGATGGCAGCGACGGGCGCCTGCAGGTCATCCTCTCGGTCGTCGAGCCCGGCGGTGGCACCGGCCCGGAGGCCTACAGTCACGAGTCCGACGAAGAATGTCTGATCGTGCTCGAGGGATCACTGGACCTGTGGGTCGGCGCCGAACAGCATCGGCTCGAGGCCGGTGATGCGATCCGCTATTCGAGCAGGGTGCCGCACCGCAACCAGAACCCGGGCCCGACCACCGCCCGCATCCTGTTCGTGATCACGCCGCCAAGCTTCTGATTCCGGCGTGGCGTAGCATCAGCGACATGAACGACCTGGAGCGCCGCGTGCCCGTCATCGTCGACGGGTTGCGAACTCCGTTCGGCCGCTACGGCGGCGCCCTGCGCGAGATCCGGCCCGACGACCTGGCCGCCCACGTCATCCGTGCCCTGGTCGATCGGACCGGCGTCGATCCGGCGACCATCGACGACGTGATCCTGGGCGCCGCCAACCAGGCCGGCGAGGACAACCGCAATGTCGGGCGCATGGCGGCGCTGCTCGCCGGGCTCCCGACCGACGTGGCGGGCCAGACGGTGAACCGACTCTGCGGGTCCGGGCTCCAGGCAGTGGTCAGCGCGGCGCATGCCGTCGCGTACGGCGACGGCGAGGTGTTCGTGGCCGGCGGGGTCGAGTCGATGACGCGCGCCCCGTTCGTGACCGCCAAGCCATCAGCGGCGTTCCCGCGCGGCGAGCAGACGATGTACGACACCACGCTCGGCTGGCGTTTCACCAACCCACGCCTGGCGGATGCCCACTACCCGTACTCCATGGGCGAGACGGCCGAGAACGTCGTCGAGCGCTGCGGCGTCAGTCGTGAGGACCAGGACGCCCTTGCGTTGACGTCGCAAGGGCGCTGGGTGGATGCGCACGCTGCCGGGCGCTTCACCGACGAGATCGTTCCGATCGAGGTGCCGGATGGCCGAACGACGCGGCTGGTGGACACCGATGAGCACCCAAGGCCGGATGCCACGCTCGGGTCGCTGGCGAAGCTCAAGCCAGCCTTCAAGCGGGACGGGTCCGGATCGGTCACCGCCGGGAACTCTTCCGGGATCAACGACGGCGCCGCCGCGCTCCTCGTGATGAGCGAGGCACGAGCCCGCGAGCTCGGCCTGAGACCGATGGCACGCATGGTCGCCTCGGCGGTGGCCGGCGTCGAGCCGGCGACGATGGGCCTCGGACCGATCCCGGCCACGCGGCGTGCTCTCGAGCGCGCGGGCATCGGCGTCGACGACCTCGACCTCGTCGAGCTGAACGAGGCCTTCGCCGCCCAGGCGTTGCCCGTCATCCGCGAGCTCGGCTTCGACCCGGAACGGACGAACGTCAACGGCGGTGCAATCGCCATCGGCCATCCCCTGGGCGCCTCGGGTGCCCGCCTGACGGCGACGTTGCTGCACGAGATGCGGCGGCGCGGCGCCCGTTACGGCCTGGCGACCATGTGCATCGGCGTCGGGCAGGGAATCGCAGCCGTGTTCGAATCCTTCGAATAGCCAGCTGAGGGCGATCGTCAGCCGTCCGGGCGGCGATCTCGCTCCCACTCGTCGCGCGTGATGGCGTACTCGACATCGCCGTGCTCGTCGCCCGGGATCGTGAACGGCCACTCGCCGTGGAACGCCCGAACGAAACGCAGGCCCGACTTCTCCATCACCCGGCGTGACGCGGTGTGCACCGCCAGCGCTCCGGCCCAGACGCGGGTCGCGCCGAGATCGCTGAACGCCCTGTCGATGAGCGCCCGAGATCCCTCGGTCGCGTAGCCCTGCCCCGAAGCGTCTCGCCTGAGCCGATACCCCAGCTCCGGCTCATCGTCGTGCCCGTCCTCCGGGCGCAGGTGAAACCAGCCGAGGAAGCGGCCGCTCGACCGTTCGACCGCCGCGAACGTGCCGTATGCCGGCCAGCGCTCGTACTGGCTCAGCCACGCCTGAAACATCGCTTCGTCGAACTCGGGGATCCCGCCGGTGATGAAGCGGGTCACCTCCTGGTCGCTGTCGAGCTCGACGAGGTCGTCGAAGTCGGCATCGGTGACGCGCCGCAGGATGAGGCGTTCGGTCTCCAGGAGGATGCCGTTCACCTTGGACCCCATTTCGTACCAGCGGGCGTTACAGATCAGGGTGCAGCTCCCGGTGCGGACTGGGCCAGCTTGAGGTTCGGCAGCACCTTTTCGCCGAAGGCCGAGATGAAGGCCGCCTGGTCACGCCCGACGTTGTGCAGGTAGATCTCGTCGAAGCCCATGTCGGCGAACCTCTGGATCTGCGCGGTGTGCTCTTCGAGGTCCGGACTGATCAGCATCCGGTCCTTGAAGTTCTCGATCCGCACCAGCTTCGCGATGTTGGCGAAGTCCTCCGGATTCTTGATGTCCTGCTTGGGGAAGGGCATCCCGCCGTTCGGCCACTCCGTCAGCGCGTTCTCCTCCGCCAGGTCCTGTGTGGGTGCCCATGAGATATGGATCTGGAGCTGCGTCTTCATTGCCTCGGCGTCCTTGCCGGCTTCGCGGGCGCCCTCGCGG
>JBHENV010000001.1:0-8761 GCA_046261895.1 Candidatus Limnocylindria bacterium | reverse complement strand
CCCCGAAACTGGTTCGATGGCGCCCCTCGGCGCGCATGTCCACGCTCAGGGCCGACCGGGCATGGCGCGGACGACGGGCAAGAGCTGCCGTACCAGTCGCCCGAGGAATAGCTGGCCAGCAACCGGGCTCGGGGGACAAGTGATACGTCAGCCGAACAGCGGCCGCCAGGTTCCTGTGACGAGGCTGACCGTGACGGCGCCGCCGGCCAGCATGATCGCCCCACCGATCCAGCCCCAGTCGGATGGTCGCATGCGTTGCACCCGCGCCGCGCTTCTGCAGGGCGATGCGCCGAACCCGCGTGCCTCCATGGCCATCGCCATCCGCGAGCCGCGTCGAATGGCACCGACGAGCAGCCCGAGCAGCTGCCCCGCGAAGAGCCGCACCGCGGCGACGGGCGAGCGACCGGCGTCGACGCCGCGGGCCCGGCGGGCCATGCCGAGGATCTGCCATTCCTGCGCGAGGAGCGGAAGCAGGCGGAGCGCCGCCAGCACGCCGATTGCGAAGCGCGGGGAGACGCGCATCTGCTGGATCAACGCATCCGCGACGTCGATCGGATCGCTGGTGGCGGTGGCCAGCAACCCCGCCAGCGCGATCGCCATGAGCCGCAGGGCCAGGCCAACCCCATTGAGGAGCGTCTCGGCGCCGATCCGGAGCGGTCCGAGCTCAACGAGCGTCGGGCCGAGCTGGTCGGCCGCGAAGAGGACATTGAAGACGCCGATCGAGATGGCAGCGATGCCGAGCAGCCAGGCTCGGCCGAGGAGCGCGCGCACCGACAGCCCCGAGACGGGCAGCAGCGCGCTGAGGCCGGCCAGCACGACGCCGGCCGTCACGCCATCGAGCGACGCGAACAGCGCCACCAGCAGCACGAGCGCCGACGCCAGCTTCGCGACCGGGTTGGCTCGTCCCAACGGCGTGGCCGGGTTCGGGATGATCGGCGTCAGGAGCTTCATCAGCGGGCGGCGTCGAGCTGGAACGTGCGATCCGCGAGGACCCGAGCAAACGCATGGTCATGCGTCACGAACGCGATGCCGTGGCCGGAATCGCGCAGCGCCGCGAGGAGGTGGACGAGCTCGCCCCAGGTGCGCCGGTCCTGGCCGAACGTCGGCTCGTCGAGTACCAACAGGGGCGGGGCGGTGACCATCGCCGCGGCCACCGAGAGGCGTCGCTTCTCGCCGCCGGAAAGGGTGAAGGGGTTGGCAAGGGCCAGGTGTGTCAGGCGCAGCCGCTCGAGCAGCTCATCTGCTCGCCTGGCTGCCTCCGTGTCGGTGATCCCGGCCCGTCGCGGTCCCAGCAGAAGCTCTTCCCGGACGGAACCGGTGAGGAACTGGTGCTCGGGATCCTGGAACACGGTGCCGATGCGGCGCACCAGGGCACGCGCCGGCCAGGACGCGATCGGCTCACGTCCGTGGCCCGCGGACAGAGCCTCGCCGGCAACCACCCGGCCGACGCGCGGAACGAGCAACCCGGCGAGCATCAGGGCGAGCGTCGACTTGCCGCTGCCGTTCGGACCGATGATGGCCAGCGCCTCGGCCGACCGGACCGACACGTCGACGCCGGTGATCGCGTCGGTCGCCATGCCCGGATACCGGAACCCGGCATGCTCGGCGATGACCAGGGTCTCCGGCCGTGACGGCTCGTGGCGAGGCGGTGACGAAGATGGGTGGTCGGGCACCCACACGCCGGCCTGCGCGAGACGCGTGCCGTGCTCGCGGAACACGACTCGAGGCTCACCGTCGGCGACGACCCCCGCCCCGGCGGCGAGGACGACCACCCGATCCACCAGCGGCAGCGACTCGTCGACGCGGTGCTCGACCAGGACCAGCGTGGCACCGACTCGCTCCACAACGCGGGCAAGCACCGACCTCACCTCCGCCGCGCCGTCGGGATCGAGGTTGGCGGTCGGCTCGTCGAGCATGAGCAGCCCCGGTTGGAGGGCCAGCGTCCCGCCCAGGGCCAGGCGCTGCTGCTCGCCACCTGAAAGGGCGTGGGTCGCACGGTCTCGCCCGTATGGAAACTCGACGGCGGCCAGCGCTGCGTCGACCCGCGGCCAGATGCCGGCCATCGGGACGCATCGGTTCTCGAGGCCAAAGGCGACGTCGTCACCGGCACGGCCCATCACGATCTGCGACTCGGGGTCCTGGAACAGGAGTCCGCTCCGATCGCGCGTCGCGCGCGGGTCGAGGCCGTCGACGAGCAGGGAGCCCTCGGTTTCGCCGCCACCCGCGGGATCCAGTAGCCCCGCCAGGGCGGCCAGCAGCGTCGACTTGCCGGCGCCCGAGGGACCAAGGAGCAGGACGCGCTCGCCCGGCTCGATGGTCAGATCGAGACCGCGCAGCGCCCAATCGCGGCGTCCGGGGTGCCGCACGCCCCAGCCGTGAGCCTGGATCCGTGCCGGCCCGGCCACCTCCCGGATCGGCGCGTTGTGGCGGTCGACTGGCTCAGACCTCGCGCTGCTCGCGCCCCGCCGCGAAGTCGCGCAGCACGCCGGTAGCGACCAGCGCACGAAGCAGCAGCCATGAGCCGAGTCCGGCGACGAGCGAGGCGCTCAGCGCGACCAGCGCCGAGTAGAGCAGCATCCAGTCGGCGCCCCATTCGGCATAGAAGAAGGCGAGATCGAGCAACGCTCCGGCCAGTCCGGCCGCGGCGCCGGCGCCCATGGCCACCGGCAATGACCAGCGCCGGTAAATGCCGAAGGCGAAGGCCAGCTCGGCGGCGGCCCCCTGCGCGAGCCCATAGACGACCGTGAGCAGGCCCCACTGGGCGCCGAACAGCATCGAGGCCATGGCGGCCACCGTTTCGCCAAAGAGCGCGGCACCCGGGCGCCGCACGACGAGCGGCACCAGGACGGCGGGAATCATCCAGACGCCGTAGATGGCTCCACGGATCGGAGGGGCCACGAACGTGGTCGTCTCCCACAGGACATTCCACGCCTGGAAGACGACGCCGAAGGCGACCGCGATCACGGCCGCCACGACGATGTCGACGACGCGCCAGCCGCTGCCATGGCTGCTGATGGTGGTCATGAGATCTCCTCTTCCGACGCTGTCTCGATGACGAGCAGCGTGCCCAGGCTGATCTGAACTGATGCGGGCGCCTGCAGGATCTCGTTCGAGAGGCCTCGCGAACGACCGATCCGCAGGGTCGCTGCGTCGAGCGCCCATCGCAGGCCCACGGTCGTGACTCCACTGGCATCCCCGCCCACCGGCAGGAGCGTGACGAGGTCACCGACGGCGCCATCGAGCACGAGGCGCCCCCCGGCGTGGAGCGCCCGAACGGCCGTCCCACCCCGCACGGCACGCAGGTCGCTGCCGGCCAGCGACGAATCGGCGAGCAGGAGAAGGTTCGCGACCTCGTGATCGAGTCGATCGCCGCCCATGGCACCGAGCACGACGACCGCGGACCCCCCGGCATCAAACGCCGCCTCGACCGCGAGCTCGGTATCCGATGCCTCCTTGTCGGCCGGATGGCTCTCCACGCGGGTTCCGGATGCCTCCAACCGTCGGAGCAGCAACCCATCGACGGAGTCGAGGTCGCCGATGACCAGGTCGGGCAGCCTGCCGAGCCGGTCGAGCGACCCTGCCCCACCGTCGGCGGCGATCACCAGGTCGGCATCGTCGAGCCACACGGCGTCGGACGCCTCGAGCTCACCTGACGCGACCACCGCCACCTTCATCTGATCCGGCCCGCCTCCGCTGCATCGATCCCGGAAACGACAGGCGCGGCGACTCACGGTCGGACTGCTGGGGGCACGCGGCGGCGCAGGATGCTTCGACTTCCTTCGCCGGCATGACCCGGATCAGGTTCGAGGGTCTGCGAACGCCTGGGCGTCCCGCACTCTCAGCGCTTCTCGCGCTCCCCTGTCGTTTCTGGATTGTCCGACCAGCCTAGCACGCGTCCTATCATCGGTCGATGCACCCCAACATCGGCCGGGTCGTCAGCGCCGCACAGGATGCCGGGCTCGAGATCACCGTCGAGCGCTTTCCGGAGGGAACGCGCACCGCGTCCGACGCCGCCCGCGCGGTCGGGTGCGAGGTGGCGCAGATCGTCAAGTCACTGGTCTTCATGGCCGACGAGGCGCCGGTGCTCGCGCTCGTCTCAGGGTCGAACCGCGTGGACCTGAGCAGGCTGGCCGCGTCACTCGGCACCGATGCGGCGCGGCGCGCGGACGGTGACGAGGCCCGCGACGCAACGGGGTTCGCCATCGGCGGCGTTCCGCCGTTCGGCCACGCGCGGCCGATCACGGTGCTGGTCGACCGCGACCTCCTGCGTCACGAGCGCCTCTGGGCTGCCGCCGGACTGCCCGATGCCGTCTTCGCCATCGTGCCCGACGAGCTGGTTCGAGCGAGTGGCGGTCGCGTCGTCGACCTGGCAGCATCGGCCTGAGAGGCCGTCTCCCGGACTGGGCCCAGCTATCCTTCCGCCCGCAATGCCTCTCGGATTCGGATTCGCCATCCTGGTGGCCGCCGGCATGGTGCTGGCGGTCGTCTCGCTCCTGGTGCTGCGCGCGTCCGGAGCCCATCCTGCCGTGGCGCGCCGCCTTGCCGGGCCGTCGGAGTGGAAGGTTGGTCGGCTCCTCGGCACGGAAGCGCCGCCGGAGCGACCCGTCCGCGTGGTGGGGCGCATCCGATGCCAGGATCCGCTCGAAATGGGCGGCGGCGAGCGGCTGGTCGCCTTCCACCGCGACGTCGAGATCCGGATCGCGGGGACATGGCGGACCATTGAGCGCCTGCGCGAAACGAGATCGTTCGAGCTGTGGGACCACGACGGTTCCGTGGTTGTCGACCCGGCGAGGGCAGCCGAGCCGTTGATCGTGATTCCGAAGGTGTGGCGGGGTGATCCATCCGAGCTCGAGGCGCCGCATGCGTCCGCCGCCGAGCGGTTGTCCGAGCGCCACGGAGCCGCGACCGAGGCACGGGCAATCACCCGTGGCATCAATGTCACGGATCGGCTGCGGCTCATCGCCCGGGCGCGGCACGACGAGGCCGGGCGGCCGCACCTCCAGCCGGTGGAGGGCGGCTACCTGGTCACCAACCTCGAGCTCGACGATGCGATGCGCCTCCTGGGTGGGCGCAATCGGCGCCTCGTGTCGGGCGCGATCATCGGGCTCGGGCTCTCGATTGCGCTGCTCGCCATCGGCGGCATCGGCGCCTTCCTGAGCGCGGTGCTGGCCGGCTGAGCCACCTCTTTGGCTGCGGTGCACCCGGTGCCGGCAAGGGGAGCGTCGAGGGGCGGCGTAGAGGCTCGTACCCCCCGGATTCGGTACTAACGAGGCATCGCGCCGGGCTGCGCCCGTTTCTATCATCCGATGCACGGGACCTACCGAAAGCTCCATCGGACGAGATGGAAGCGGTTGGATGGCCCAGCGCGGGGTTTTTCGCATGGCGCCACAACAGCTGGAGGCACTCCTCAGCGTCGCCCAGGCCGCGACGCTGCTCGGCGTGCACCCCAACACGATCCGCTCATGGACGTCGGCCGGACGGCTGACGGCGTACCGCATCAACCGACGGGGCGACCGGCGCTTCCGTCGTGACGACGTCGAGCGCCTCCTGGTGGCCGGGACGGCCGCCTCCGCGGCCGACGCCGCCGACGCAGCGACACACGGGCCGGCAGCACGGGAGGCCGAGCTGGCGGTCTTCGAGCGCGTCGCCGTCGGCCTCGCAGCGACTCCGGCGCCGGGATCGGTTGCCCGCGTGCTCGTGGAGGCTCTGCGCACCGAGATCCACGTCGAGCGCGCCGCGGTCTACGTCCTGAAGAACGAGCTGTTCGAGCTCGTGGCGCACGCCGGCTTCCCGAGCCCACCACCGGCGTCCCGTCCGTCCATGGCCCGCACCGACGACCGCGGAGCTGACCGAGAGATCCCGCTCATCACCCGGCGCAGTCCGATCGGTTTCCTGCTCATCGACGCACCATCCGTCGACCGCATGCCGGCGTCGTTTGTGCGCGCCATCGCGACGACCGTGACCACGGCGCTTGGCAGCTCCAGGCTCCTCGCCCGGGCGCGCCGCGAGCTTCGTCGGGCGCGCGCGCTTCGATCGGTCACCAAGGAGCTGACCGGCACCCTCGAGCTCGGCTCGCTACTCGAGGAGGTCGTGGAGCTGACCCGAACGATGTTCGAGGCGGACAAGGCCGGGCTCTGGCTGCTGGACGACGACCAGGAGCATCCCTTCCAGATCGCGGCGCATCACGGCCTTGGCGACGACTTCCTCGCGCAGGTTCGCACGCTCTCGGTCGACGCGGCCACCATCGGCAGCCGGGCAATCCGGGAGCGCCGCTCGTATGCGATCCGCAATGCCGACCGCCACGAGGCAGCGGGAGTCATGCAGGAGGTGTACGCCGCGGAGCAGATTCGCACGGCATGCCTCGTTCCGCTCATCGGCGGGGATCGGGCGCTCGGCCTGCTCGGCCTCTATCACGGTCGCGATCAGCCATGGCCGGAGGATGAGGTGGCGCTCCTCCAGGCATTCGCCGATCAGGCGGCCATCGCCATTCAGAATGCGCGCCTCTATCGGTCGCTCGCCGACCAGGCGGCGCGGATGCGCTCGATCCAGGATCTCTCGGCCCGCCTCAACCGGCTGACCGACGTGCGCGCGATCGCGGAGGCGATCGTGGCGGAGGCCAGCACGCTGGCGGACTACCACGACATCCGCGTCTACCGGATCGACTGGGATCGGCGCACGTGTGACCCGATCGCCTTCACCAGGGAGATGCTCGAGGGGGACCCTGCTGACGCGGAGTCGCTGCTGCGGGTGTCGGTCGGGGAAGGCTTCACCGGCTGGGTTGCGGAGCACGGCGAGCCGCTTCTCATCAACGACGCCATCGAGGATGAGCGCGGCAAGACGATCGACGGCACCGAGGACGTTCCGGAGTCGATGCTCCTGGTGCCGATGCTGTACGAGGGACGCACGCTGGGGGTGATCGTGCTGAGCCAGCTCGGCTTCCACCGCTTCACCACCGATGACCTCCAGACGATGAGTATCTTCGCCGGCTACGCGGCGCAGGCGATGGCGAACGCCACCACCTACGGCCAGCTGGTGGAGCAGTCGACCGAGCTCCGCCAACGCGCCGAGTCGCAGCGTCACCTGCTCGAGACCAACGAGCGGCTCCTCGGGACGCTCGACCCGGCAGACGTCCTCGAGACGATCGCCGACGGCCTGCGGGACGTCGTGGCATACGACAACCTGTCCATCTACCGTGCCGACCACGACCGCGGTTCGATGATGCCGGTGCTCGCCCGCGAACGGCACGCCGCCCAGGTGAGCGGTTACATCATCCCGTTTCGCCGGGGGCTGATGGGCTGGGCGGTGGAGCACGCACAACCGATCCTGGCCAACGATGCGCTCAACGATCCCCGTGCGCTCCAGATCCCCGGCACGCCGGCGGAGCCGGAGGCCGTCGTGGTGGTGCCGCTCATCGCCGATGGCGACGTGCTCGGCGCGCTCAACGTGTCCCGCGTCGGGGGCCTGGAGGCCCATTTCAGCGAGAGCGACTTCGAGCTGGTCCAGCTCTTCGCGGCCCAGGCCTCGATCGCGCTTCGCAACGCCGATACGCACCACGCGATGAGCCAGCGCGCGAGGACCGATGCGCTCACCGGGCTCGCCAATCATGGCGCATTCCAGCAGGAGCTCGCGCGGCTCGTCGACGAGGCCGGCGCGGCGTCATCTGGGAGTGCCAGGCGCCTTGCCGTCCTCATGATGGACCTCGACTCCTTCAAGGCCTACAACGACCGCCACGGACACCCCGCCGGCGACGCGCTCCTCCACGAGGCGGCGACGACGATCTATGGAGCGGCGCGCAGCGACGACCGCGTGTTCCGCTATGGAGGTGACGAGTTCGCTCTCATCCTGCCTGCGTCGAGCAGCGCGGAGGCGGCGCGCGTGGCGGAGCGCATCCGGGCCGCCGTGGCGCAGCTGACCGCGGACGCCGCCTGCCCGGTCACGATCACGATCGGCGTGGCCGGCCTGCCGGGTGACGCGCGCGATCGCGCGAGCCTGATCGAGGCGGCCGACACCGCTCTCTACTACGGGAAGCGGGCAGGTGAGGACCGTGTCGTCCGCAGCGACCAGCTGCCGCGCGACGTCGTCGACCTGCGTGGGACGCTGGATGAGCTTGCCAGCGTGGCGCTTCGCGATGGCGACGACCCCCATGCGCTCGAGCATCTCGTCGAACGCGCCACCCAACTGTCGGGGGGACACCACGAGGAAACCGATGCCGTTCGTGCCGCCGTCCTGGCGGTCACCCGCTCCTTCGCCGCCAACGCGCAGGAGGCCGGCGACGGCGGGCACGGTGACCGAGTGGGCCGACTCGCCTCCCGCATCGGCGAGCGGCTCGGATCGACCCGAGAGCAGCAGCGCGGACTCGAGCTGGCCGGTCGCCTGCATGGCCTCGATGATCGCTCGATCGCCGAGCTGAGCACGATTCCCTCCCTGCACGAGGCGGCAACCCTGATCGCGGGCTACCGCGGTCTCATGGCGGAGGGTGTGCGGCGCGGACGACGTGGTCCTCGGGCGCGAGGCTCGATCGGCCCGCACGTCATCGGTGTCGCGAACGCGTACGACGAGCTGGTGGCCGGCGTCGATCGCGTCCGTTTGGGACGCGCCGCCGCCATGACTGACGTTCGCCGCCACCCGGCGACCTTCCGCTCCGATGTCCTGAACGCGCTGGGCGCGGTGGTGGAGGAGCACGGGGATGAGGGCCGGCGCCGACGGGCCGCTGACCGTGACGCTGAGGCCAGGGGCGCGGCCTGACATCGCTCGATGCGGT